>DAOLDO010000385.1:0-6322 GCA_035327325.1 Chloroflexaceae bacterium
GGCCGCCGCGGGGCGCCTGGCCGAGGCCGTGGCGGCCTACGGGCGCCTCGGGCAGGTGCTCGCCGAGGCCCTGGGGGTGCCGCCGGGCCGCGCCGCGTCCGAGCTGGCGGCGCGTCTTCGCGAGCGGCTCGCCGGCTCCCGCCAGCTCGACGCCAGTCGCGCCCGCAGGCTCGGGCGGCCCGCCTTTGTCGGGCGCGGGGCCGAGTGCGCCGAGCTGCTCGGGCGGCTCGACGCGGCGCGCGCCGGGCGCGGCGGCCTGGCCCTGGTGGTGGGCGAGGCCGGCATCGGCAAGACCCGGCTGGCCGAGGAGGTCGCCGCCCTGGCGGCATGGCGGGGCTGGGGGGTGTGCGTGGGCCGCGGCGAGGAGCTGGCGATCGCCCGCCCGTTCGCGCCCCTCAGCCAGGCCCTGGCGGCGGCGCTGCCCCGGCCGCGCCGGCAGCAGCTGAGCCGCGCCGTGCCGGCAGAGGCCCTCGCCACGGTCGAGCGCATGGTCTGGCCGGAGCGGGCGAGCCGGCCGCCGACCGACGCCATAGAGCCGGCCGACTACAGGCGGCTCGCCGCGGCCCTCGGCGCGGTGCTCGGCGCCCTGGCCAGGTTCGGGCCGCCCCTGCTCATCCTTGACGATGTGCAGTGGGCCGCGCCCGACCTCTGGCCGCTGGTCGAGGCGTTGCGCCCCCAGCTCGCCGAGCGTCCGGCCTTCCTGCTGCTCCTCGGCCGCTCGCAGGAGCTGCGGGCTACGCCGGACGCCAGGGCCGCCCTGGAGCGCTGGACGGCCCAGGGCGCGGCGCTGGTCGGCCTCGCCGGGCTCGCCCGCGGCGAGCTGGCCGAGCTGGCCCACGGCTGCGGCGCCGACGACCTGGGGCCCGCGGGCCTGGCGCGGCTCGCGGCCGACTGCGGCGGCAACCCGCTCCTCGCCCTCGCGCTGCTCCGCGCCGGGCCGCCGGGTGGCGCCGGCCCGCCCTCGCTCGAGGCCCTGGCGGCGCGGCGGCTCGCCCTGCTCTCGCCCCCTGCGCGGCGCGCCGTCGAGGTGGCGGCGGTGATCGGCGCCCGGGTCGAGTACCCCCTGTGGGAGGCGGCCCTGCTCGCCGACGGGCTGGCCCCCGGCGAGCTGCCGGCCCTGGTCGGCGAGCTCGAGCGCGACGGCATGCTCGGCCTCGAGGAGCGGGGCTACAGGTTCGCCCACGAGACGCTGCGGGCGGCAGTCTACGCGGGGCTCGGCGCGGCGGGGCGGCGGCGCTGTCACCGGCGCGTCCTCGAGCTGGTGTCGCGGCTGGACCCCGGCGACCACAGCGGCCTGCTGCACCACGCCGAGGGCGCCGGGGACCGGGAGGCGGTCGCGCGTCACGCCCTCGCCCTCGGCGCCCAGGCCCTCGCGGCCGCCAGCTACGCGTCCGCCCGGCGGGCCTTCGAGCGGGCGCTCGCGGTCCTGGGGCCGGAGGCGATGGAGGCACGCTACACCGCCACGGCCGGGCTGGTGGCGACCGTCGAGGCGCTGGCCGAGCGCGGGGCGCAGCGGGCCGCGGCCGAGGAGCTGGCCGCCCTGGCCGAGCGGCTGGGCGACGACGGGCGCCGCGCCGAGGCCGCCTGGCGCCGCGCCGGCCTGGAGTGGTCCGTGGGCCAGTTCGCCGCCGCCGAGCAGATTGCCCTCGCGGGGCTGGCGGCGGCGGAGCGCCACGGTGACCGCAGGCTGCAAGCGCTGCTGGGCGAGACGATCGGTCGCTGCGCCCGCGACCTGGGCGACTACGGGCGGGCCGAGGCCCGCTTCGTCGCCGCCCGCGCCGCCTACGTCGAGCTGGGGGACGCGCGAGGCGCGGCC
This sequence comes from Chloroflexaceae bacterium, assembly GCA_035327325.1. GTDB lineage: Bacteria > Chloroflexota > Chloroflexia > Chloroflexales > Chloroflexaceae > CAIWXH01. The sequence continues at coordinate 1,817 of DAOLDO010000385.1, forward strand.
TGGATTGACGGCATGCTCGGCCTGGTGGCCCAGCGCCAGGGCCGGCTGCGCGAGGCTGTCGAGTACCAGCGCCAGGCCGCCGAGGCGTTCCACAGCGCCGGCGACCCGTACCACGAGCTGCGCGCCCTGAGCGGCCTGGCCCTGGCCCTCTGGTGGGCGGGCGACTACCTCGCCGCCCGCGCGATCTTCGAGCGCACCCTCGCCCTGAGCGACCGCCTCGGCGACGGACGCATCCAGGAGGCCAGCCTGCACAACCTCGGCGCCCTCGCCGACCTGCTCGGCGACTACGAGGCCGCCGTCGCCCTGAAGACCCGGGCCCTAAACCGCTCGCGCGCCGCCGAGAACCCCATGGGCGTCGCCGTCGGCCTCTGCAACCTCGGCATCACCTTCTTCAAGCTTGGCCGCTACGGCGAGGCCCTGGGCGCGCTCGACGAGGCCCTGGCCCTGGACCGCTCGACCGGCAGGCGCTCCGGCGAGGCGTTCTGCCTGCACAGCAGGGGCCAGGCCCTGGCGGCCGCCGGGCGGGGCGCCGAGGCGCGGGCCGCCTTCGAGGCCGCCCGGCAGATCCGGCGGGAGCTCGGCGAGCGCGACGTGCTGCTCACCACCGAGGCCGAGCTGGCCCTGCTTGAGCTCGCCGCCGGCCGGCACGAGGCCGCGGGCGCCGCCGTGGACGAGCTGCTGGCCCGCCTCGCCCCCGACGACCGCGCCGACGTGCGCGAGCACGTGGCCTACGCCACCTCTTGCGTCCTGGCGGCCCAGGGCGCCGCCGAAGCGGCGGCGGAGCAGCTGCGGCGCGCCGCGGCGGCCATGCACGAGCTGCTCGACCCGCTGCCCGCCGAGGCCCGCGCCCGCCTCCTGCAGCGCGACCCGCTCCATCGCGCGGTCGCCGCGGCCCTCGGGGCGAGCGCCAGCGTCGCGACGGCCAGGCTCGTGCGCGCCGGCGTCCCCCTCGGCCGCCGGCTGACGGGGGCCGACTACGTGGAGATCCGCTGGACGGTCGCCTCGGCCGAGGACGGGCGCTTCGCGCGGGCGGACGAGCGCCGGCGCCACGCGCTACGCCGCCTGCTGCGCGAGGCCGCCGCCCAGGGCGCCGCCCCGACCGACGCCGACCTGGCCGTGGCCCTGGGGGTCAGCCGGCGCACCATCCTGCGCGACATGGCGGCCCTCGCCGCCGAGGGCGCCCCCGCGCCCACCCGCCGCCGCGTGTCACAATAGTCCCCCCTCGTCCCGCGCCGCCCCCCGCCCGGCCCCCGCCGCCGCGTGTCACAAGACGGCGACGCGCGCCCGCGCCGGGTGACAGGCGGGCGAGGCACCCCCGCTAGAGTAGCTGCTATCCCCAACGGCAAAGGCCCTGACTGCCCCCACGTCGCGTGCCTCGCGATCGAGAGGAGCACCTATGCGCGACCGCCGCACCTACGTGCTGCGGGTCTGGATCGAGCCCGAGGCCGGGGCCGAGGGGCGGCCCGCGCTCCGCGCCACGCTCCAGCCCGCCGAGGGCGGCGAGCCGCGCCCCTTCGGCTCGCTGGAGCAGCTGGCGGACTTTATCCGCTCCGACCTGCTGGGCCAGACCGGCCCAAAGGAGGAACAGCGATGAGCTTGCGACACCTGGCCCTGCTCGGCGCGGCGCTCGGCATGCTGGCCGCGGCCCTCGTCCAGTCCAGCGTCGCCCCGGCCCGCGCCACCGTGACCGGGCAGGCGACCCTCGCCGCCGGGGCGCCCGGCCTGGTCAGCTACCAGGGCTACCTCGAGCAGAGCGCGGGCCAGCCCTTCACGGGGACGGCGACGCTCACCTTCCGCCTGTACGAGGCGGCCGCGGGCGGCAGCCCGCTCTGGCAGGAGACCCAGAGCGGCGTCGCGGTGAGCGCCGGCTACTTCGGCGTGCTTCTGGGCGCCCAGACCCCGCTCGACGCCGAGGACTTCGCCGGGCCGAACCGCTACCTGGAGGCCGTCGTGGACCTGGGGGGCGGGCCGACGACGCTGCCGCGCCAGCGGCTGGCCGCGGCGCCCTACGCCTTCCAGGCCCAGGCGGCGGCGAGCGCCCCCTGGTCGGGCCTGACCGGCGTGCCGCCGGGCTTCGCGGACGGCGTGGACGACACCGGCGCCGACTGGGCCGGCGTGATCACCGTGGCGGCCAGCGGCGGCGACTTCACCTCGGTCGCGGCGGCCCTCGACAGCATCGCAAGCCCCTCGGCCGACAACCGCTACCTGGTCTGGGTGGCGCCCGGCACCTACACCGAGAGCGCGCTCGTCCGCGTGCGGCCCTACGTCCACCTCAAGGGCTCGGGGCCGAACGCGACGGTGATCACCTCGGCCCGCACGGCGTCCAGCCCGGGCGAGGGCGCCGCGACGGCGCGCCTCGACGACAACGGGCGGATCAGCGACCTGACCATCCGTAACACCGGCGCGGGCACCTACGGCATCGGCGTCTGGAGCGCCGAGGCCACGCGCGCCGCCGCGATCGACGGCGCCGTGGTGGAGGCCGTCGGCGCCGGGGGCACCGGCCACTACGCCGTCTACCTGAACGACGCCGAGCCGGCGATCCGCGACAGCGTCCTGCGGGCGAGCGGCGCCACCGGCTTCGGCACGGGCGTCAACGCGGCCCTCGGGGTGGTCAACGTCAGCGGGGGCTTCCCGCAGCCTCTGGTGCAGGCGAGCAGCCTGCTCGGCGGCAATGTGGACCCGCACGGCAAGACCTGCGCGGGCAACACCGGGACGGGCTTCGGGCTCCAGTACGCCAACGCCGCCGCGGAGATCGTGGATAGCCTGGTCTGCGGGGACCACCGCGCGATCTTCGGCGGCACCAACGGCATCACCAGGGTCGAGGGCTCGAAGCTGCTGGTCAGCGGCACCACGGGCGCCTTCCTGGTCGAGACCACCGGCGCGGCGGTGGTGACGATCGCCAACTCGGGCGTGTTCTACGCGACCAACAAGCACACCGGCGCCGGCGGGCTGACCTGCGTCGGCGCGTACAAGGCCAACTACACCGCGGCGAGCGACGGGACCACCCCGGCGACCGCGTGCAACTGAGGGGTGCCATGAGAGCCTACCTACGACGCGGCGGCCCCGCGCTGGCGGGCCTGCTCCTGGCGCTGGCCCTCGCCCTGGGCAGCGCCACCGGGGCCGGCGAGCAGCTGCGCCGCGCGGCGACGATGAGCGGCGGCGGGGCGATCGGCGCGGGGGCCCTCAGGCTGCGCAGCAGCGTCGGCCAGCCGGCGATCGGCGCCGTGAGCAACCAGATCGTCCTCTGCGGCGGCCTCCAGTGTGGGGCGGGGGCGCCCGCCGTGGCGCCGGTGCCCGACGAGCGGCTCTACCTGCCGGTGGTGGCCCGCTGAGACCCGGTCGGGCGGGCGCGTGGGGGAGGCCACCTCGCGCCCGCCCGGCCACGCGTTGATGAGGAGGGGGAGATGGCAAAGCATCACGGCTCGCGGCTTATCCCGTTCGTCTGCCTGCTGGCGGCGCTGCTCGTGGGGGCCTGCGCGCCCGCCGCGCCACAGCCCGCGCCGCCGGCGGCGCCCGCCGCCACGACCGACTGGGGGCGGCTCGAGGCCGAGGCGCGCGCGCGGGGCAGCCTGCCGGTCATCGTCGGGCTGGAGGTACCAGGGCAGCCCCGCGACGCCATCGCGGGCGACGAGGCCGCCGCGGCGCGCCAGCGGGCCGCCTTCGCCAGGGCCCAGGACGACCTGCTGCGCCGCATGGCCGGGCAGCAGGTGAGCGACGTGCGGCGCTTCGACTTCATCCCCTTTGTCGCGATGCGGGTGGACGCGGCCGCCCTCGCCGCCCTGCGCGCCGACCCGGCCGTGGCGAGCGTCGAGGAGGACGCCGTCGCGGCGCCGGAGCTGACGCAGACCGTCCCGCTGATCAGGGCCGACTTCAGCCACATCGCCGCCTACACCGGCGCGGGCCAGGCCGTCGCCATCCTCGACACCGGGGTTGACCGTTTCCACCCGAGCCTGACGGGCAAGGTGGTGGCCGGCGCCTGCTACTCGACCAACGACGCCGCCAGCGGCCTCTCGTCGCTCTGCCCCGGCGGCGCCGCCAGCTCCACCGCCCTCGCCTCGGGGCAGAGCTGCGCGGGCGCCTCGGGCTGCGACCACGGCACCCACGTGGCCGGCATCGCCGCGGGCGTGGCGCCTGGCGCCAGCATCATCGCCATCCAGGTCTTCTCGCGCCACACCGACCGCGTCGGCGACACCGACTGCGCCAACGCCGGGCGGACCAGCCCGTGCACGCTCTCGCGGGTCTCCGACCAGATCCTCGGCCTGCAGCGAGTCTTCGCCCTGCGCAATACCTACAGCATCGCCGCGGTGAACATGAGCCTCGGCGGCGGGCAGTTCTTCAGCAGCTGCGACGCGGGCGAGGCGGGGCGCAAGGCGGCGATCGACAGCCTGCGCAACGCCGGGATCGCCACGGTCATCGCCGCCGGCAACAGCGGCTTCACCGGCAGCGCCGGGCCGCCAAGCTGCATCTCGACGGCGATCAGCGTCGCCGCCACCGACAACGGCGACC
>DAOLDO010000386.1:0-6319 GCA_035327325.1 Chloroflexaceae bacterium
CGGGCGCTCAAGGCCCTCGCCGAGCGCGAGGAGGCCCGCTGGGCGGCCCCCGCCCCGGCGCCGCAGGGCGCGCCCGCCGCGCCGGTCGAGGTCGCCGCGACCGCCGAGCTCGGCCTGGACGAGTCGGGCAAGGGCGACTGGTTCGGCCCGCTGGTCGTGGCCGCGGTTTATGTCGAGCCGGGGCAAACAGCGGCCCTGCGGCGGGCCGGCGCGCGCGACAGCAAGCTGGTCGAGGCGGCGGCCCTGCCCGGGGTGGCGGCGGCGATCGAGGCGGTCATCCCGCCCGCGGCCCGCGAGGTCGTGGCCCTGATGCCGGAGGAGTACAATCGCCGCTACGCGGGCCTGGGCAACGTGAACCTGCTGCTGGCCGAGCTGTACGCCGAGACGGCCGCCGCGGCCGTCGCCCGCACCGGGGCCCACCAGATCGTCTGCGACCAGTTCGCCCAGCGGGCCGAGCGACTCGAGACGGCCTTCGCCCGGGCGGGCCTGCCGCGGCCCCGGCAGCTGCACCACGCCGAGTCGGTCAGCCTGGCGGTGGCCGCGGCCTCGGTGCTGGCCACGGCCCGCTTCCAGGCCGAGCTGGCGCGCCTGGGGGCCCAGGCGGGGCTCGGGGCGCCCCTGCCGAAGGGCGCCTCGGCGGTCAGGCTGCTGGCCCGGGCCGCCCGCGCGATCATCGCCCGCGAGGGGTCGGGGGGGCTGGGGCGCTACGCCAAGCTCAACTTCAAGCCGGTGCAGGAGATTCTGAAGGGTGAAGGATGAGGGATGAGACATGAAGCGGAGGCGTGGCCGCAGCCAGGCCGATCAAGCTGCGGTATGATTGGGGACACAAACCGCCGAGACTGACAAGGAGCACCCATGTCCGCACTTGATCTCGCCTGGGTCCGCGCCCAGTTTCCCGCCCTCGCTCAGACGGTGAACGGACAACCGGCGGTCTTCTTCGACGGCCCCGGCGGCACCCAGGTCCCCCGGCGCGTGATTGAGGCCATGGCCGACTACCTGGCCCGCTCCAACGCCAACACCCACGGCGCGTTCGCCACGAGCCGGCGCACCGACGAGACGATCGCGGCGGCCCACGCCGCCATGGCCGACTTCCTCGGCTGCGACCCCGACGAGGTGATCTTCGGCCCGAACATGACCACGCTCACCTTTATGCTGTCGCGCAGCATCGGCCGCGAGATCCGACCGGGCGACGAGATCGTCCTGACGCGGCTCGACCACGACGCGAACTACTCGCCCTGGAAGGCGCTCGAGGAGCGCGGCGCGGTGATCAAGGTCGCCGATGTGGACGTCGAGGACTGCACGCTGGACATGGACGACCTGCGGCGCCAGATCACGCCCCGCACCAGGCTCGTCGCCGTGGGCTACGCCTCCAACGCCGTCGGCACGGTCAACGACGTGGCCGAGGTGGTGCGGCTCGCCAGGGAGGTCGGCGCCCTCAGCTTCGTTGACGCGGTGCACTACGCCCCGCACGGCCCGCTCGACGTGCGGGCGCTCGGCTGCGACTTCCTGGCCTGCTCGCCGTACAAGTTCTTCGCGCCACACGCGGGGACGCTCTACGGCAAGCGGGAGCACCTGCTGCGGCTGCACCCGTACAAGGTGCGCCCCGCGACCGACGAGCTACCGGGCCGGTGGATGACCGGCACCCAGAGCCACGAGGCGATGGCCGGCGTGACCGCGGCCGTCGAGTACCTGGCCGAGCTGGGGCGCGCCGTCGCCGGGCAACCACGACAGACGACCCCGCGAAGCGCCGGGGGAGTGGGGCACGAGGCCCAGCCCGACGACAGCGAGGCGCGGGAGGCGCAGTACGACCTCTCCGAGGTGAGGCCGTCGCCCTCGCGGCGCCAGGAGCTGCTCGCGGCGATGGAGGCGATCGGCGCCTACGAGCGCGGCCTGAGCGAGCAGCTGGTCGGCGGGCTGCTGGAGATCCCCGGCCTGACGTTCTACGGCATCCGTGAGCCGGAGCGCTTCGACCGGCGCACGCCGACGGTCGCGGTGCGCCTGGCCGGGTACACGCCGCGCGAGCTGGTCGAGGCCCTGGCCGAGCGGGGCATCTTCGCGTGGGACGGCAACTACTACGCGCTCAACCTGACGGAGCGGCTGGGGGTCGAGCAGGACGGCGGGATGCTGCGCATCGGCCTGGTGCACTACAACACAGGCGACGAGATCGGCCGGCTGCTGGCCGCCATGGGCGAGCTGGCGGCGGCGCGGTAGGGCGCGAGAAGCTCACCCGCTGGCCGCCGCCTCTGGGCGGGCGCCGAGGGTCCGGCCCTGCTGCTGACTGAAGGCGCCCGGTAGCCGTGCGCGTTCTGTGGTACACTACTTGCGGTACACTACACAGGATATGAGCACCGGTTGCTCGCGGTCCGCGGATCGTTCGAGAGGAGCATGGCGATGTTTGAGACACAGGCGCACCAGATGGAGCTGGAGCGCACCCATCCGAGCGGCGCCGAGGAGTGGTTCTGCCCGACATGCGGGCGGCGCTTTCTGATGCACTGGCCGCCGAACTATAAAAAGATTGTGCTTGAGCCCGGCGATGAGCATGCACGACACTCTGGCGCGAAGGCCGGGATGCAGCCTGGCGCCTCCGCGCTCACGCGGGACGATCTGACGCTTGGCATCGGCGAGCCCATGCCTGATCCGGACCTTCCCAGCAGGGGCCCGATCGAGCACGAGGAGGGGGCGGACGACAGCGCGCCGCCGCCCTGGCTGCGCTGGCTGGAGGGGTACGATCCGGCGGCCGACTAGGCCACGCTCCAGCGCAGCGTGCTATGGCGACCGACGACCGAACGGCTTGCACAGCCTCGGCCGTCGGTCGTCACGTCGTGGTCGGCACCGACGCGGGTCGGCGCTCAGTAGACATTGATCAGCTCGCCCGGCAGGGTGAATGGCGCCTTGTACGGCTTGTCACCGGCTGCGATGCTGAGCTCAACATCGGCCTCGAGGCGATAGACGCCCGCTGGAATGACGCGCGCGGGGGCGGCGATGCACAGGCCGGTCTCATCGGCGATCAAGCCCTGGGCCTGGCCCGCGACCAGGCGCGTGCTGCTCCCCAGTCGCTTCGCGCGAACGGTCACGGCATAGTGCTGGGGCCGCACACCGGCGGCAAACAGCTCGACCAGATCGAGCTCGAGGCACACCTGGCAAGGGTCTCGACTAGACACAAAGTTCTGGGGCGCGTCCGCAGAGAGCGACAGAAGGTTGAAGCGGCGCAGGCGTGGCGCCGGCAGAGTCGGCGCTGGCTCCGCGGCGTCGGCGCCGGGCGCCTCCTTGGCGGAGGGCAGAGCCGCTTCAGCGGGAACCTTCAGGCGACCGTGCTGGACGATGAAGTGCAGCAGTCGCTCGCTATCCCATCGGAGCCAGCTATCTTTCTCCTCGCCGCCCTCGGGCGGAGCGTGGGATATGCGCGTGCGCAACACGCTGTTATCGGGGTTGAGCAGGAGCGTGACGGCGAAGCTTGCATAACGAGGGGTCCTGGGCTCCTCGGCGAGGAGCGGCTCGACGGAGGCTGGATCCGCTTCCCCCGCCCCGCCTAGCGTGACGGGCGCGGCGGCAGCCACCGCCAGAGCGCGAGCCTGACCGACCCAGTCCTCCTCGGCGATACGGGTGGCCAGGCCGGGCTGGCCGCCGAGGCGAGACACGATTGTGTCGGGCGAGAGGGCAGCCAGCTGCCCGAAGGTTGTGATGCCGGCGGCGTAGAGGCGCTGCGCGTTCACCGGTCCGACGCCATCGATCTGCCTGAAGTCGTCGGCGCCGGGTGGTGGCGACGCCTGACCTGCACGAATGCGCTTACTTGTCATCGCCGATCGCTCCTTCTGCCGGGCGCCGCACAGGGGCAACTCCCTACATAGGCGTTGCGTCCGGGTGAGCTGATGCTGCGTGGAGCGGTCACGGCATGCCGCGACCGCTCCAGGCACCAGGGGAACGCAGATTGACCTGGCCTGCCAGACGTGAACATGCCACCGCCGGGCTAACCCTACCCGGCGACCTGGAACATGCCGCCCTCGGCGAAGCCGAGGATGTAGGCGCTGGCGCCGGACGTGAAGACGCAGGTCAGCTTGTACAGCCCGGGCGCGGCGGTGCCGAGGGTCACGGTGAGCCCGGTCTCGGCCTGATCGAGGCTCTTGCTGGTCTCGCCGGCGGCGATCGTCGGCCAGTTGCCGGTCTTCGTCCCGAGGTCCACGTCGCCGCCAGCGCCCATGCGCTCGGCGTAGTACGCGACGGTCCAGGCGCTGCCGCTGAGCAGGCTGATCAGGGCCCCGTTCAGGTCGACCTTCGTCCACACGTCAAAGGGCTGGCCGGGGTCGATGATGGTGATCGGCGTCAGGGTGCCGGTGGTGCTCTCGGCGGCTTCGACGCTCACCACGTCCAGGGTGAGGAAACCCGCGATCTGAGGCTGGCCTGGCATTGCCTTGCTCCTTCCATGTTGGCGGATAGCTGTGCTGCTCTTGGAGGGGCCCATCTCGGCGAGCGGCACGGACGCAGGGTAGCAGGCCCCACTTAAGGGGCACTGTCTTTGCGCTTAGTGGGAACGGATCGAGGTTTAAGAGCCTGAGCGGGCGCGGCGACGGCGGCGGCGGCGCTTAAAGGGCGCTTAAGCGCGCCCGCGGCCCTCAGGCGCTCTCGCGGCGCCAGGCGCCGAGGTTGGCGAAGACCGGGGCGCTGATGCGGACGGCGCTGTTGCCGGCCGGGTCGCCGCCGGTGTGCACGCCGACCACGTAGCGCCGGCCGCCCTGGAGGCGCCAGAGGGGGGCGCCGCTCTCGCCGCCGAGGGTGGCGACGGGGTACTCGAGGGTCCGGGTGGTGAACAGCTCGAGGCGGCGCGCGCCGTACCAGAGGGTGCCGCGGGGCTTATCGGCGGGGTAGCCGGCCAGGTTGAGCTCGAGGTCGCGCAGATCGTGGTCGCGCAGGTTGAGGTAGCCGAGGGTGCCGAGCAGGTTGCCGAAGGCTCGGTCAGGGGGCAGGATGATCGCCCCGTAGTTGTGGCTCGGGCGCTGGCGGTGGGCCCAGCCGCGCACGCTGCGGAAGCTTGTGGCCACGCAGGCGCCGTAGGGCTGCTGGCCGCCGCCGCGTCCGGGCGCGACCTCGACCTGGCGCACCCAGCCGCCCCTGGTGGGCATGTAGAGGCAGTGGCCAGCGGTGACCACGCAGCGGGGCCCGGCCAGCCAGCCCGTGCCGAGCCATCTGCTGCCGTCGGCGGCGGTGATGGTGAGGGCGCAGATGCAGCGCCAGGGGTAGGCCTCGGTGGCGGCGATTTGGGCGCGGCCGTCGCCGTCGGCGCCGAGCCGGGCGAGCAGTTCGGCGGCCTCGGGGCGGCGCAGGAGGCCGGCGAGGGCCGGGTGGCCGAAGCTGGCGAACCAGGCGTCGAGCAGGGGCTCGTCGGCCTGCTGGGCGATAGGCTCGGGCGCCCTGGCGGCGAGGCCGGCGAAGCCGCCCACGCTCTCGAGGGCCTGGCCGCCGGCCACCCCTACGGGCGGCCCCATCTCGCCGTAGCTCGGGGGCGCGCTGACCTGCTCGTCAAGGTCGTAGGCGACGCTGGAGACGGGCAGGTCGTCGGCGGGGTCGTCGAGGGCCGGTGCCGGGGGCTGGGGCCGGGCGACGCGGCCCGGCTCGGCGTCTGGCCCTTCTGGCCCCTCGGCGCCCCCCTGGCGGCGCCGATAGACCACCTCGCGCGCTTTGTCTCGCTCCATGCTGCCTCTCGACCTGCAAGCCATCCCTCGACGCGGCCGGCACGCCCGGTCCGCCCGGCCGAGCCCGCTACGCCACCACGTGGAGCACGGGGCCCAGGGCGCTCCGCACCAGCCCGGCCTGGGCGATCAGCACAGTGCCGAGGAGCTGGAAGCGCCCCTCCTCCGGCGGTGCCAGGGTGACGCGCGGACCGTAGCTCCGCTGGTCGGGGCGGAGCCGACCGTGGTGCGCCCCGACCAGCGCGACCGCGCCGCCGTCCGCTTCGACGGCCAGGATGAGCACGCAGTAGGGCGCCTCGGCGACCGCGAGCCGCGCGGCCGCGGGGCCGGCCAGGGCGAAGGGCAGGGTGGCCTGGAGCTCGTCGCCCGCGTGCGCGGGCTCGAGCTCGCCCTGGGGCTCGGCCTGGACCAGCAGGTCGCCGAGCTCGAGCCACAGCTCGGCGCCCCTCTCCGGTGCCGATCGCTCCATAGGCTCACGCGCTCCTCTCGGTGCCGTCGCCAGGCCCGGCACAACGTCGCCGAAGAACGTCAGCAGCCGGGCGGCGTCCCAGCCGTCCCAACGCTCCTCGGCGCCGTCCTGAAGGTGCGCGGCCCGCGTCCGCACGACGCGGCCGTGGGCGTCGAGAAGCAGCTCG
>DAOLDO010000387.1:0-6316 GCA_035327325.1 Chloroflexaceae bacterium
CACCAGGGCGGCGCGTCCGGGGGCGCTGTCGGGGGCGGGGGCATCATCGGCGAGCAGCGCGTCCATGTGGGCCTCGAGGGCCGCGGCGGGCGCGGGCGCCGCGCCGTCGGGGGAGGGGGGCGGGGCGCCGGCGGCGAAGCGCTGGGGGCCCCCCTCGTCGAAGCGCACGGCGAGGGCGCACCAGTCGGCCAGGGTGGGCACGGCGCGGGCGGCGACGGCGGGGAGGGCGCGGGCCACGTCGGTGGAGCCGGACAGGGCGGTGCTCACATCGGCGAGGAAGGCCATGCGCTCCTGGCCCGCCTCGGCCTGGTGGCGGGCCGCCTCGGCGCGCTGGCGGGCCTGGTGCAGGGCGGCGACGAGGGCGCTGAAGAGCGCGCCCTCGGCGATGAACACGGCCAGGGCGAGCCAGACGCCCGTATCGTCGAGGATGAAGGCGCCGCGCGCGCCGAGGAAGAAGTAGTTGGCGAGGACGGCGGCGAGCAGCGTGGCCGCGATGGCGGGGCGCAGGCCGGCCGTCCAGGCGGTGAGCAGGATCGGCGCGAAGAATAGGAGGAAGGGCGTCTCCTGCTGGATGAAGGGCTCGACCGCGAGCTGGAGCAGGAGCGTGACGACGACCCCGACGAGGCCGACCGCGTAGCGGGCGGCCGGCGGGAGCCCGGCCCCCGGCGCGTCGGGCAGCGCGAGGGCGCGCCCGGCAGAGGTGGGCGATGAGACTTGCGTCAAGGGGCGACCTCCTGGACGTGACGGCGCCTGTCCGCGAGCGGAGCGCCTGAGCGGGTATTATACACAGCGCGCCCGCCTGAGCCAAATGGGGCCGCCCGCGCCCGGAGAGGGCGGCCCTGCTACAATGGGGAGCACCTGAAGGGCATCTGAACCAGGAGGTGAGCGTGCACACGACGAACTACACCAGCGCCTTTATCGAGGTGGCGGAGGACTGCAAGGCGGCGACGGGCACGGCCCCGCCCGAGAAGCCGACCCTGGCGCGCATGCAGTACGACATGCTCCACGCCGGCCCGTACCGCTACACCTCGGACGAGCTCATCTTCGCCATCTACGCCCTCAGGAACAACATCGCCGAGGACGAGCGCGAGCTGCGGCGGGCCGAGTTCTTCTCGAAGGGCCAGCCCTGCCTGCGCTCGTCGCCCCTGGCCAAGACCTACGGGTGGGGCCTCCACTTCGACGGGGCCTCCAGGGTCGCGATCTACCCCAGGGGCTCGGAGGAGTACGCCAGGCTTCAGCGGGACCCCTCGCTCAAGCACCTCAAGGCCATGCGCAACGCGCGGTAGTGCGCGCTGCCGCGCCTTCATCCCGCACCCTTGCTACGGCTCGGGCACGAGGATGGTGGCCTGGAGCGAGGCTCTGTAGCGGGCCCCGTCGGCGCCGACGCTGACCTGGCGGGGCCCCGCGTCGAACAGGTAGACGAGGGTTCCGGGCTCGACCTGGGGCTCGCACGCGCAGTCGAGGCGCGCCAGCTGCACGAAGGCGGCGGCGAAGGCCCTGTTGACCTCGTCGGGGCCGGCGCCGGCGGGCACGACCAGTTCGATGTCGCGCGCGGTGAACGTGCGGGCCACGAGCACGCCGGCGGTGGCGGCGGGGGCGGGCGCGGGCGGCGCGAGCAGCCCCTGATCAAAGGCCCAGAAGGCGCCCGCGCCGGCGGCGAGCAGCAGGGCGAGGAGGGCGAGGAGCGCGCCGCAGCCGCGCCGGCGACGGGGCCGCGCGGCGGGGACGGGCCGGGTCGGCGCGGGCGGGGCGGCGGTCGGCGCGGTCGTGGGTGCCGCGGGCGGGGCGATCGGGGGTGGCGCGGTCGGCGCGGCCGTGGGTGGCACGGGCGGGGTGGTGGGCGCGGTGCGGGCAGGGGTGGGGGCCGGGGCGGGCGCGAGCACCTGGCCGGCGGGCGCGGGCAGCAGGGCGGCGCACAGCTCGCCGACGCTCTGGAAGCGATCCTCCTGGCGCATCTGGAGGGCCCGGGCCAGGGCGGCCTCGGCGCGGGCGGAGACGGCGGGGGCCACAGCGCGCACGGGCGGGAAGCTGAAGGGCGGGTGCCCCTGCGGGTCGCGCCCGGTCAGCAGGTGGTGCAGGGTGGCGCCGAAGGCGTAGATATCGGAGCGCTTGGTGGCCAGGCCCTGGTACTGCTCAGGCGGGGCGTAGCCGGGCGTGCCGATCTGCGTGCCGCGGGCCTGGGGCTGGAAGACCTTGGCGATGCCGAAGTCAATCAGCTTGAGCGTGCCGGCGGGCAGCTCCAGCATGATATTCGACGGCTTCAGGTCGCGGTAGATTACGCCCTGGCCGTGGAGGTAGCCGAGCACATCGCAGAGCTCGGCGGCCCAGGCGAGGACCCGGTCCTCGGGCTGGGGGCCCTCGCGGGCCACGATCTCGTCCAGGTCCTCGCCCCTGACGAAGTCCATCACCAGGTAGTGGCGGCCCTCGTCGTTGAAGCTCGCGTAGACGCGGGGGATGCGCGGGTGGCTGAGCCGGCGCAGGGTCGCGGCCTCGGCCTCGAAGCGGGCCACGGCCTCGGCCCGCTCGCGGGGGTCGGTGAAGCGGTCGAGCATCTCCTTGACCGCGTAGACGGCCCCGGCCTCGTCGGCGGCCTCGTAGACGGCGCCCTGACCGCCCTCCTTGATCACGCGGGTGATCACGTAGCGCGGCCCCGCGTTGTTGAGGATCACGTCGTGGCCGCAGTGGGTGCAGAAGCGGGCGCGTGGCGGGTTGGGCCGGCGGCAGCTCGGGCAGATGACGGGCTGGATCATCGTCGGCGTCTCAGCCCGCCCTAGCGGAAGGGCGGCGAGGCCAGGACGCCGCCCTGGCCGAGGTTCCACGCCTTGTTGGGGCCGCGCTCGAGGGCGAAGGGCGTGTCGGGGCCCAGGTTGCGGTCGTAGATGTCGCCGTAGTTGCCGACCTGGCTGACGATCTGCAAGGCGAAGTCGTCGCTGAGGCCCAGGCTCGCGCCGAAGTCGCCCTCGGCGCCGAGGAGCCGGCGCACGCGCGGGTCGTCGCTGCCCTGGGCCAGCTGGGCCACGTTGGCCTGGCCGACCCGCAGCTCCTCGGCGTAGATCGTGGCGAACACGGCCCAGCTCACCACGTCGCGCCACTGCTCGTCGCCCTCGATGAAGGCCGGGCCGAGGGGCTCGCGAGAGATGCGCTCGCCGAGGATAGTGTGCTCGTCGGGGTCCTCGAGGGTCTCGAGCTTGGAGGCCAGCTGCGAGCTATCGCTGGTGACGGCGTCGCACTCGCCGCGGTCGTAGGCCGGGTAGAGCTGGCTCTCGTCGTCGAAGAGCACGGCCTCGAACTCGATCCCGCGGGCGGCGAAGTCGTCGTTGAGGTTCTGCTCGCTGGTGGTGCCCCGCGACACGCAGATGCGCAGGCCCTCGAGGTCGGCCGAGCCGGCGATGCCGGCGTCGGCGCGCACCATGAAGGTCTGCCCGTCGTGGAAGGTGGTGGGCCCAAAGGCGAGCTGGGCCAGGTCGCGCCCCAGGGTCCAGGTCGTGTTGCGGAACAGCACGTCCACCCTGCCGCTGCGCACGGCCTCGAAGCGCTCGTTCGGGCCGGCCGTGGTGAGGGCCACGAACTCGACGGCGCCGGCGTCGGCGAAGATGGCGGCGGCGAGGGCGCGGCAGAAGTCCACGTCGAAGCCGGTCCAGCGGCCGCGCACGCTGTCGTAGAAGCCGAAGCCGGGCAGGTCGGCATTGGTGCCGCAGACGAGCCGGCCGCGCTCGCGCACGCGCTGGAGCAGGCCGGGGGCCGCCGCGGCGGGCTCGGCCGTCGCCTCGGGGGCGGGCTCGGCTGTCGCCTCGGGGGCGGGCTCGGCCGTCGCGCCGAGGGCGACCGGCGTGGGCGAGGCGGGCGGTGCGGCGGCCGTGGGCGCGCCGGGGGCCGGCGTAGCGGTCACGATGAGGACCACGGGGGGCGCCGTGGGCTGCTGGCCGAAGGGCAGATCGGCGCAGCCGGCGAGCAGGGCGGCGGCGGCGGCCAGGGCGAGCAGGCGCAGCAGGGCGCGGGGGCGGGCGCCGGGTTTGGCGTCGTTCACGGCGGGGTCCTCCGTCAGCGGCAGGCGGGTCGCACCCATGATACGACAGGTAGCAACGATCTGTCGCAGCGATCCTGGGGCTCCGGCTGCTTGCATGGGCATCCCCTGCCACCCCGTGCTTGTGGACGGCCTGCCGCCAGGCCGCCGCCCCTGCGCGAGTCGCGCTATAATGAGGCGGGGCCCCAGCCACGGAGAACCCTATGCCCACGTTTGTCGTTGATGGGGTGCGCATCTACGGCCGCGACGAGGGCCCGCGCACCGGCCAGCTCTGCCTGCTCGTCCACGGCTGGTCCAGCTCGTGGTACGCCCTGTCGCCGCTGCTGCCCCTGCTCAGCCGCCGCTTCCGCTGCGTCGCCGTAGACCTCCCCGGCTACGGCAACTCCGAGCGCCTGCCCGGCCGCACCACCATCGTCCGCTACGCCGAGCTGCTGGCCGGCCTGGCCCGCGACCTGAGCGACAGCCCCGTGGTGATCGTCGGCCACTCGATGGGCGGCATGTGCGGCGTCACCATGGCCCTGCGCCGCCCCGAGCTGGTGGACCGGCTGGTGCTGCTCGGCCCGACGATCAGCGGGCGGCTCTCGTTCTGGATCAACGCCTTCGTCGCCCCGATCACCAGGCTCGAGCGCCACGCCGTCGCCAACAGGGCCGTCGCCGCCCTCGAGCCCTACATGGTCGGCGTGACCGACCGGCTCATGCGCCCGGCCTCGTTCGCCGAGCGCAGCGAGATCTCGCAGGCCGACTACGAGCGCCTGCGCGCCGACGCCCGCCGCCCCGGCCAGGGCCGCGTCCGCGCCGAGTGCTACTGGGCCATGCGCAACAACAACCTGAGCGGCCGCCTCGCCCAGCTCGAGACCACCGGCCTGCTGATCTGGGGCGCCGAGGACAACATCGTCCCCCTGCGCGACGCCGGCGTGGTCGCCGACGAGTGGCGCGGCGCCGACCTGCGCATCGTGCCCAAGGCGGGCCACTGGCCCCAGTTCGAGACGCCCGCCTTCACCCGGCGCGTGATCGCCAGCTACCTCGGCCTCCCCCTCGTCTCGACGCGCCTCGAGGACTCGGCCAGCCCGGAGGAGCTCAACGCCCGCGCCGCCGCCTTCCTCGCCAACTCCGACATCGGCAGCGACCTGACCCTCGCCCAGCGCGTCAGGCTGGCCGCCCAGTGTCGCGTGCGCTCCTACCAGCCCGGCGACATGATCGGCCCCGCCAACGAGGAGTGCACCGACCTCTACATCGTCCAGGACGGCTCGATCGAGGTCAGGTCCGCGCCAGGTCCCGACGACAGCTCCCCCGCCCGCCTGCTGACCACGGTCGTCCGCGGCCAGATGACCGGAGAGATGGCCCTGCTCGACGGCGGTCGGCGCAGCGCCAGCCTGATGGCCGGCCCCGAGGGCGCCGTCATCCTGGTGCTCAGGCGCGACCGCCTGCGCGCCCTGGCCGAGGACGACCCGGCCCTCGGCAACACGGTGATCTGGAATATCGCCACCACCCTGGCCCTGCGCCTGCGCCTGACCAACTTCCAGCTCCAGATGGTGGCCAACGAGCTGCAGGCCGCCCGCGGCGAGCCGGCCTGACGGAGACCTGCCATGTCCACTGAGACTTCTCGGATGCGCCCGCCGGGCGGGCGCGCGGCGGCCCTGGTCGCCGGCGACGTGGTCGCCCTGCTGCTCTTCGCGGCCCTCGGGCGGCGCAGCCATGGCGAGGCCGCGGGCCTCGCGGCCCTCGGCGAGGTGGCCCTCACCGCCCTGCCATTCATCGCCGGCTGGCTGGCCGTGGCGCCATGGGCCGGCGCCTTCAGTCCGGCGCGCACCGCCGGCCTGGCCCCCATGCTGCGCGCCACCCTGCTCGGCTGGGCCGGCGCCCTGCTGGTGGGCGCCCTGGCCCGCGCGGCGCTGATCGGCCGCTTCAGCCCCGCCTCCTTCTACGTGGTCACCTTCCTCGTCGCCCTGCTCATGCTCGGCGCGTGGCGGGCCGCCTTCGCCCTGGCCGAGGGGAGGGGGAAGGGATGAGGGATGAAGGATGAAGGATGAAGGCCGCGACGGCGCGTTGACGCTCGTCTCTGCGGTGGGGTGCGCCCGCTGGCCGTGTGTGCGTCCGGTCCCGGCCATGCCTGGTTGAGAGCCGTTGCGGCGCGGGGCGCCCGCCTCCGGCCGGCCCCTACCGCCGCAGGGGTCCGCTCGCGCGGGCGCGGGCGCGGCGGCGGGCCATTGCGGCGGTAGGGGCGCCCCGGGGCGGGCCGGCGCCCGCCGCAACGGCATTTCCGGCGCAGCCGGGCGGCGTGCGAGCGAGCGG
>DAOLDO010000388.1:0-5099 GCA_035327325.1 Chloroflexaceae bacterium
CCCCTGCCGAACGTGCGCAACGTGGTGCTGGTGGGGGGCGACGAGGTCATTCCCTTCTACAGGCTGCCGGACCTGACCGAGATCGCCAACGAGGCCGAGTACGCCGACTACCTGCGCTCGATCAGCGGCAACGGCATCGTCGGCGCGAACACGCCGCTGGGGGCGGCCCTGCGCTTCAGGATGCTGCTCACCGACGCGCCCTACGGCGCGGGCAGGCCCTACCGCTTCTACGGCTTCCCCTTCTTCGTGCCGCGGCTGGCCGTGGGCCGCCTGGTCGAGACGCCCGACGAGCTGTTCGGCTTCCTCGACTACTACAGCGGGCGGATCGGCCAGGCCGCCTTCCAGATTGACGCCACGGCCTTCGGCGAGCCGGACCCGCCCCGGCGGGCCTTCGTCAGCGGCTACGACTTCCTGCGCGACCAGGCCGACCGGATCGGGGCGATCCTGCGCGACACGGGGCTGACCCCGGCCGAAGTCAACTTCCTCAACAACGACCAGTGGCGGCGCCCCGAGCTCGAGCGGGCCTGGTTCGACGGCGCGCTCGACGCCGAGTTCCCGCTGCCGCCGGGGCTGATCAGCGGCGAGGCGAACATCGCCCTGAGCTCGGTGAACGCCCACTTCGACCACTGGCAGCTGATCCCGGCGGTCAACCCGAGCAGCACGTCGGCGGGCAACTTCCCGGCCCTGCGGCTGCTGGCGCCGAGCTACGCCGGGCAGTTCCCCGAGCTCTACTTCGGCGGCACCCTGGGCTACTCGGTGGGCTGCCACAGCGGCTACAGCGTGCCGGCCTCGGCCGTGCTCTCCTCGCCGGCCTACGACCCGGCGCTCTACAGGGCCGACTTCCCGCAGGCGGTCAACCGGCACGGCGGCAACTGGGTGGGCAACACCGGCTACGGCTACGGCACCGCCGACGGGGTGGACTACTCGGAGCGGCTGGCGGTGCTCTACACCCAGGAGTTGGCGCGCGAGACCCTCGCCTTCGGCGAGGTGGAGGTGGGCGCGACGATCGGCGAGGCCCTGGTGAAGGCCAAGCAGCGCTACGTGCGCAACGCGGCCAGCCTGAGCGCCTACGACTACAAGGTCGTCAACGTGATGACGCTCTACGGGCTGCCCTACGTGCGGGTGCTGGTGAGCAACCCGCTGGCGCCGCCCGCGGAGGACCCGGCGCCGAACCGGCCGAACGTGCCGCTGGAGACCGAGGCGCCCAAGGACCCGACGAGCCTGGGGCGGCTGACGCGCACGATCACCTTCACCATCCGGCAGCAAACGGCGGACTTCAAGACGATCGCGCGCACGGGCAGCCAGTACTGGGATCCGGATGCGGACGACTTCACGGTGGAGGACGAGTTCGACCAGCTGGGGAGCGACGTCTTCGGGCAGCAGGTGCGCGTCTTCGCGAACAACCAGGTGGGCGCGCCGGTCCTGCCGACCTTCGCCTACGACATCGGCGCGCGGAGCAAGGACGGCAGCGGCCGGCTGAGGGTGCTGGACGTGGTCTTCCTGGGCGGCACCTACGGCAACAGGGGCGCCTTCGACCCGCAGATCACCCAGGTGGCGACGGAGACACTGGAGAGCACGCCGCTGATCAGCCGGAGCGACGAGCCGAGCTTCGCGGCGGGGGCGGGCTTCTGGTACCCCGACAAGTTCTTCGGCTTCAGCAGCGTGGGCGAGGGCGAGGCGCAGCGCGACCAGCTGACCTCGTACGCGGCCCAGTTCCGCGCGGACGACAGCGGGGTCACGGGGCTGCTGCGGCCCTACAGCCAGATGGTCTTCCGCGTCACCTACGACGACCCGAGCGTGAGCAACCCGGCGGCCGACGCCCTGGACCTGGACACGCAGGCCCCGGTGATCGAGTCGGTGACGGTGCGGGCGGCGGGGGCGGAGCTGGGCGTAGCGCAGGCTGGCCAGGCGGTGATCGTGGTCAGGGCCTCGGACGGGGGGCCTGTGGCGGGCGGCGGGCCTGGGGCGGTCAACCAGGGGCTGGCGGAGGTGGGCGCGATCTTCGTGCGCGACGGGGTGCGCTGGCAGCCCGTGGCGCTGACGGAGACGCGGGCCGGCTCGGGGGTGTACAGCTCGGCGCCGCTGCCGCTGAAGCCGGGGGCGCTGCGCTTCATCGTGCGGGCGACGGACCGGGCGGGCAACTCGAGCTACTACACGGCCAAGGGGCTGTTCACGCCGGTGCGCACGGTGTGGCTGCCGATGACGGTGCGGTAGCGGGACGGCCACGTGTTCGGATGGAAGCGGGCGGCCACGTTGGGCCGCCCCTCCCGGGGTGGGCGGCGCGGCCAGCTCGGTCGCGTCGCTCATCGCGCGTTGCGCACAGGATTAGCGCAGCGTTCGACCGTGAGATGCACAATCTTTGCCCAACATTTTGGTGCTGCGCCCAGCGTCTGCACCGGGTTTGTGCTTCCCTTTGCAAGCGCAAATGGGGTATGTTAGAATAGCGCGGTCGCAGCCCGGGCGTCCCGCCATAGCCACCGCAGCAGCTTAATTCGCAGGTCCACTGCACGACGGCGCCGTACCCACACCCACGGCTCCGCCACCGCGCGATCAGGCCAGAGCACAGGTTGTCCGACCTCGCAACGAAGGAGTTGTACGATGCAGGGACTCGCTGACCTTAGCGGCCTCCAGCAGGCCGCTGTCTGGACGGTGCTGGCAATCTCCATTCTCGGTATCGCCTACGCCTTCTTCCTGCGCAACCAGATTCTGGCCCAGGACAAGGGCACGGCGAAGATGCAGGAGGTGTGGGGCTTCATCAAGGCGGGCGCCAACGCGTACCTGAGCCGGCAGTTCCGCATCATCGCCATCCTGATCGCGGTGCTGACCTTCGTGCTCGGGGCGAGCGTGTTCGTGGTGCCGCCCACGCGCGAGGCCGAGGAGGTCTTCGGCGAGAACGCGACGACGGTGGTGGCGATCGGGCGGGCGATCGCCTTCCTGATGGGCTCGCTCTTCTCGTACGCCGTGGGCTTCGTGGGCATGAACGTAGCGGTGGAGGCCAACGTGCGCGTGGCGGCGGCCTCGCGCAAGGGCTACAACCCGGCCCTGCAGGTAGCCTACAAAGCCGGCTCGGTGACGGGTATGCTGACGGTGGGCCTGGGCCTGCTGGGCGGCACGCTGATCTTCCTGTTCTTTGGCATCGCGGCCCCCGACGCGCTGCTCGGCTTCGGCTTCGGCGGCTCGCTGATCGCGCTGTTCATGCGCGTGGGCGGCGGCATCTACACCAAGGCCGCCGACGTCGGCGCCGACCTGGTGGGCAAGGTCGAGGCGGGCATCCCGGAGGACGACCCGCGCAACGCGGCGGTGATCGCCGACCTGGTGGGCGACAACGTGGGCGACTGCGCCGGCATGGCCGCCGACGTCTTCGAGAGCTTCGAGGTGACGCTGGTCTCCGCGCTGATCCTGGGCCTGGTGCTCGGCGACGCGGCGGCGGGCGTGCTCTTCGACGGCCAGTACGACCTGCGCTTCGTGATCTTCCCCCTGGTGCTGCGCGGCATCGGCGTGGTGGCCTCGGTGATCGGCAACTTCTTCGTCACCACCGACGAGCGCCGGCGCAATGCCATGGCGGCCATGAACCGCGGCTTCTACATCGCGGCGATCATCGCCGTGGCGGCCAGCGCCGTGGCCAGCTTCTTCTTCATGGCCGACCCCGACACCGGCGCCGCCGACTGGCGGCCGTTCCTGGCGACGGTGGCCGGCGTGGTCCTGGCGATCGCCCTCGACAAGTTGACCGAGTACTTCACCAGCACCCACTTCAGCCCGGTAAAGGAGACCAGCAAGGCCAGCCAGACGGGCGCCGCGACCAACATCCTCTCGGGCCTGTCCCTGGGCATGGAGTCGAGCGTCTGGGCGGTCGTGGTGATCGCGGCCTCGATCTTCAGCTCGATCCTGATCTTCAGCGGCTACTCGGCCGACCCGGTCGTGACCTTCACGGCCATCCTCTACGGCGTGTCGCTCACCGGCATCGGCATGCTGCTGCTGACCGGCAACACCATCTCGATGGACAGCTTCGGCCCGATCTCGGACAACGCCAACGGCATCGGCGAGATGGCCGGCCTCGACAAGAACGCCCGCAATGTGATGGACGACCTGGACGCTGTGGGCAACACGACCAAGGCCGTCACCAAGGGCATCGCGATCGGCTCGGCGGTGATCGCGGCCGTGGCCCTCTTCGGCTCGTACCTGACCGACGTGGGCCGCATCCAGGAGCCGCTGATCCAGTCGGGCGTGCTGAGCGAGGCCGACCGGCTGGTCGGGATCAACGTGGCGGCGCCTGCGGTGTTCATCGGCCTGCTGATCGGCGGCGCGGTGCCCTTCCTCTTCTCGGCCCTGACGATCCGCTCGGTCTCGCGCGCGGCGGCCCAGATCGTCAACGAGGTGCGCCGCCAGTTCCGCATCCCCGGCCTGATGGAGGGCAAGGTCCAGCCCGACTACGCCCGCGCGGTGGCGATCTCGACCACGGCGGCCCAGAAGGAGCTGGTGAGCCTGGGCCTGATCGCGGTGCTGGTGCCGGTGATGGTCGGCTTCCTGCTCGGCGTCGAGGCCCTGGGCGGCTTCCTGGCCGGCATCATCCTCTCGGGCCAGTTGATGGCGGTGTTCCAGTCGAACGCCGGCGGCGCTTGGGACAACGCCAAGAAGTACATCGAGGAGGGCAACTTCGGCGGCAAGCACAGCGAGCCACACAAGGCCGCGGTGGTCGGCGACACCGTCGGCGACCCGCTGAAGGACACGGCCGGCCCCGCCCTCAACCCGATGATCAAGGTGATCAACCTGGTGGCCCTGATCATCGCGCCCGTGGTGGTGACGATCGTGCCGCCCAACCAGCCCCTCGGCCTGGGCGTGCTCTCGGCCATGCTGATCTGCCTCGCCGCCCTGATCTGGGCGATCTGGCAGAGCAAGCGCGAGGCGCCCCAGATGAGCGAGCCGTCCAAGGCGCCCGCCAGCGCGGACTAGGGGCGCGGCGGCCCCTCACCCCCCCGTCCCCCTCTCCCGCGCGCGGGAGAGGGGGTGCTCTTTTCCACCCGGGCACCCACGGTGGGGGGTTATCGGGCGCCCACGCTGGGGCGTTATTGGGCGCCCACGCTGGGGCGTTATTGGGCGCC
>DAOLDO010000388.1:5199-6311 GCA_035327325.1 Chloroflexaceae bacterium
GCGTTATTGGGCGCCCACGCTGGGGCGTTATTGGGCGCCCACGCTGGGGCGTTATCGGGCGCCCACGCTGGGGCGTTATCGGGCGCCCACGGTGGGGCGCCCCTACGGGTGGGGGGGCGGGCGATGCAGGGCGTACAGGTGGTCGGGGTGGGTGTAGCCGGGCAGCATGACCTCCCCCACGCGGCGCATGCCGATCTTCTCGGCCACGCGGGCGGAGGCGAGGTTCGCCGGGTCGATCAGGGCGACCAGGCGCGTCAGGCCCAGGGCGTCGAAGGCGTGGTCGCGCACGGCCAGGGCGGCCTCGGTGGCGTAGCCGCGCCCCCACCAGGCCCTGGCCAGGCGGTAGCCTAGCTCGACCTCGGGGCGGCCGCCCAGGTCGGGGAAGTAGAATAGCCCGCAGTAGCCGACCAGGGTGCCGCCCGTCCGCTCGGCCACGCCATACGGGCCGTAGCCCCGCTCCACGTAGTCGCCCTCGACCACGCGGCGCAGCCAGCCCTCCACCCACTCGGGCGCCTGCGGGCCGTCGCCGAAGTGCATCACCTCGGGGTCGCCGAAGACCAGGCCGAGGGCCGCGGCGTCCCCCGGCGCGAGGTGGCGCAGGACGAGGCGCTCCGTCGTCGCGATGACCATGACAGGACTCCTGCTTGCAGGGCCGCGCCGGCGCGTCTACAATGGGCGACAGGCCCGGCTGTCCGCGTGTGCCGCCCCATGGTACACGCTCCGCGATGAGGCGAGAGAACGGAGGCTGCAATGGCTGAGCATGTGTACAAGGTCGTCGAGCTGGTCGGCTCCTCACGCTCCACGATCGAGGACGCCGTCCAGAACGCCCTGACCAAGGCGGGCGAGTCGCTCCGCCACATGCGCTGGTTCGAGGTGACCGAGACGCGCGGCTATATCGAGGAGGGCCGGGTGGCCTACTGGCAGGTGACGATCAAGCTCGGCTTCACCATCGAGGAGTAGGAGGCTGGGGGCGACCACGTGGGGGCGCCCGTACGTGGCTGGGGCGGGCGAGGCGGGGGGCCCCCGGGGGGGGGGGCCCCCGGGGGGGGGCCCCCCCCCCGGGGGGGGGGGGGGGGGCCCCCCCCCCCCCCCCCCCCGGGGGGGGGGGGGGG
>DAOLDO010000389.1:0-6291 GCA_035327325.1 Chloroflexaceae bacterium
GGCCTATCTGATCACGGCCGTGATCACGGTGCCCGCCCTGACCGATATGGGCGTGGCTCTGATCGCCGCCCACATGGTCGTCTACTGGTTCAGCCAGGACAGCAACATCACCCCGCCGGTCTGCGTGGCCGCCTACGCCGGCGCCGCTATCGCGGGGGCCGACCCATGGAAAACGGGGTGGACCTCGTTTAAATTCGCCAAGCTCCTGTACGTCATGCCGATCCTCTTCGCCTTCACGCCCGAGATCCTGCTGATCGGCGAGAGCGGTCGCCCCCTGGTGGACGTCGAGTGGTCGAAGGTGGCCCTCTCGTGGTTCTCGGCCACCCTCGGCACGATCGCCTTCTCGGCGGTGTCCATGGGCTTCCTGGTGCGTAAGACCTCCTGGTGGGAGTGGCTGATCGCCGCTTTCGGCACGCTGCTCTGCTTCTGGCCCAACCTGCTGACCGACCTGGTCGGGATCGCGATCGTCGCCGCCGTCTGGTTCTGGCAGCACTACGACGTCAAGCGCAAGGCCGCCAGCGTGAGCTCGCCGCCCACGCCAGCCTGACCCCTGGCCCCCCTTGGCGCCCCCGTCCATCCCTGCTACAATAGGCGCCGGAGGTGCGGTATGCGCGACTATCTGGACGAGATTGACCAGTGGCTGGCCCGCGGCGAGCGCGTGGCGGTGGCGACGGTGGTGCGCACGATGGGCTCGTCGCCGCGCCAGGTGGGCGCCAAGATGGTGGTCGGCTCCGGCGGCGGCATGGCCGGCTCGGTCAGCGGCGGCTGCATCGAGGGCGCCGTCTTCGAGGCGTGCCAGGAGGCGATCGAGAGCGGCCAGGCTCGCCTGCTCCAGTTTGGCGTCGCCGACGAGACGGCCTGGGAGGTCGGCCTGGCCTGCGGCGGCAAGATCGACGTCTTCGTCGAGCCTCTGTAGGAGACCCGGCCTGTTTGGCGCGGGGCGCTCACCAGGCGCTCCGCGCCTCCCCGGCTCAAGCCCCCGCGTAGCGAGGGCGGCCTCCCGGTCTTGGAGCGAGCGCGGCGAGCGCAGCAGACGAGTGGCTTATGACTAAGCAGTACGCGGCGGTGCGCGACGCGATCAGGGAGGGTCGGTCGGTGGCGACGGCGACCCTCGTGGCCGGACCCGGCCGGGTCGGCGGCAAGCTGGTGATCTGGCCAGGCGACGTGTCCGAGGGCGAGCTGGGCCTCGCGGCCCTGGAGGCGCGGGTGCGCGCCGATGTCCCCCCGATGCTCGAGCGCGGCGAGACGCGCCTGCTTGAGTACCCCGAGTTCGGGGCCGCGGTCTTCGTCGAGAGCTTCGTGCCGCCGCCGGGGCTGTTCATGGTGGGCGGCGTGCATATCGCCGTGGCCCTGGCGGCCCTGGCCAAGGTGGTCGGCTTCCGCACCGTGGTGGTGGACGCCCGCGCCGCCTTCGCCACCGAGGAGCGCTTCGCCCACGTGGACGAGCTGGTGGTGGCCTGGCCCGACGAGGCCCTGGAGGGCCGGCTCGACGCCCGCAGCTGCGTGGCCGTGCTGACCCACGACCCCAAGCTCGACGACCCGGCCCTGCGGGTGGCCCTGCGCTCGCCCGCCCGCTACGTCGGCGCCCTCGGCAGCCCCACCACCCACCAGAAGCGGCTGGAGCGGCTGCGGGCCGAGGGCTTCGCCGAGGCCGAGCTGGCCCGCATCCACGGGCCGATCGGACTGACCATCGGCGCCAGGACGCCCGAGGAGATCGCCGTGAGCATCCTGGCCCAGATCATTCAGGCCCAGCGGGGCGCGTAGCGCGGCCGCGCGGCGGAGGAGCCGGCAGATGGACCCACAGCTCGCCGAGTGGCTGTACGAGGGGGCCCTGGCCCTGACCAGGGGCGAGAAGGAGCGGGGGCGCGAGTTGCTGCTGCGCGTGGTCGAGGCCAACGAGGAGATCGAGGAGGCCTGGCTCTGGCTCAGCGGGGCGGTGGACGACCCCGACGACCAGCGCACCGCCCTCGAGAGTGTGCTCGCCCTGAACCCGCGCAACCAGTACGCCCTCCACGGGCTCGACGTGCTCGACGGGCGGGCGTAGGCGCGCTCCGCTACACCGTGGCACGGTAAGACGGCCCGGCGGGCCGCCTATGCTGCGTCTGGGCATGGTAAAGACGGCCCGGCGGGCCGTCTTTACGCGGTGTGCGGCGCTGGCCAGGTGCTCAGGCCGTGGCCTTGACCCTGCGCCGCGGCGTGGGCGGGGCCTCCGGCGCGGGCGGGGCCTTGGCGGCGGCGCTGACCGCCGGCCTGGGGGCGGCCCTGGTGGTGGTGGCGGCCCTGGCGGCCTTCGCCGCGGACCTGCTCGGGATGCGCTCGACCTCGACCGATGTGGCGCCCGGGCGCTCCTCCTGGCCGACCCAGAAGGTGTTGCGGCGCACGGTGGCCATGCTGCGCACGGCGATGCCCGGCAGCTCGGTCAGCTCGGCCTCGTTGACCAGGACCAGGGTCGGCCTGACGCCGAGGCGGTCGGCGTAGGCGGCCATGGCCTCCTCGATCTTGTGGGCCACGCTGAGCTTGGGATTGTCGTCGTACCACATCAGGAACGGCGGGCTCTTGGCGGACATTCCCTCTTCCTCTCTACCAGACGACGTGCCAGGTGCCGGCCCGCAGCTCCTGCACCAGGGTGCAGCGGCGCGCGTCGGCGCAGCTGACGGCGAAGCAGCGCCGGTCGGCCCTGGCGCCGCGGCCCCGCTCCTCCCAGATCTGCTCGATCCGGGCCACGCGGTGCAGCACCCCGTGGTGGCGGAAGCGGGCGGGCAGGAAGCCGTAGCGCTGCGCGCTGAGCTCGATCGGCTCGGCGGACGGACGGCGGAGTCGCCCGAGCCAGCGCCAGGGGGTTGGGCCGGCGGTGCGCCAGGTCAGCATCATGAGGGGCCTCGCGGGGAGCTAAGCTGCTGCTGACCTGATTATAATCGAACATATGTTCGATGTCAAGACTATTCGAGGACGACTTCGCCGCCCCGCCCGCCCCGCTTGGCGGCCAGACGGATGTCGCTGATGCGCATGCCCCGGTCCACGGCCTTACACATGTCGTAGATGGTCAGGGCGGCCACGCTCACGGCGGTGAGGGCCTCCATCTCGACGCCGGTCTGGCCGCGGGTGCGCACGGTGGCCTCGATCAGCAGGGCGCTGGCCGCCTGGTCCGGCTCGATCGCCACGCTGGCGTGGGACAGCAGCAGCGTGTGGCAGAGGGGAATGAGCTCGGGCGTGCGCTTGGCCGCCATGATCCCCGCCACTCTGGCCGCCGCCAGCACATCGCCCTTCGGTACGCCGCCTGCCATGATCAGGGCCAGGGTCTCGGCCCGCATCAGCACGCTGCCGCGGGCGACCGCCTCGCGCTGCGTCTCAGCCTTCGCGCCTACATCAACCATCTGCGCCCGGCCCCGGTCGTCGAGGTGGGTCAGGCGCGCCTCGTCGTGCTCGCTCATAGGGTTCCGCTCCTCAATTGTTGCCGCATCCCTTGCTATTGTACCGCCACCATCATGGCGCCCGGTTGCGACACACGGTAGCAGTAGTTGTAAAGTTTACATAATCATAAGAACAACAGATCAGACCGCAAAATAACCGCAAAATGCTTGAAATGGGGGGCCAAGTGGTATATAATGGGTCCCTAAGTGGGGGAAAGTGGGGGAAAGTGGGGAAAGCGTACAGATGTTCGCATAGAAACATCTGTCACCAGGGCGGCCAGTGTTCCTCGGCGAGTTCGAGCACACCATTGACGACAAGGGCCGCGTGGCCATCCCCGCCCGCTTCCGCGAGGAGCTGGGCGAGCGCTTTGTGCTCACCCGCGGCTTCGAGCAATGCCTCCAGGCCTTCCCCCGCACCATGTGGGAGGCCCTCTCCGAGAAGGTTGACCGCCTGCCGATCGGCAGCCCCCAGGCCCGCAACATGCGCCGCATCCTCTTCTCGCCCGCCGCCGAGGTCGAGATCGACCGCCAGGGACGGATCCTGATCCCCCAGGGCCTGCGCGAGTACGCCGGCCTCGCCGAGGAGGTGCTGATCACGGGTATGAATACCTACTTCGAGCTCTGGTCCGGCGAGCGCTGGCGCACCCTGCAAGACGAGCTCAGCGGCAGCGGCACCGCGATCGCCGAGCAGATGGCCGAGCTGGGGATCTAGGTGGCCACCACTTTCCAGCACATCGCCGTCCTCCCCCGCGAAGTCCTGGCGGCCCTCGCCCCCAGGCCCGGCGGCGTCTACCTCGACGGCACCCTCGGCGGCGGCGGCCACGCGGGCCCTATCCTCGCGGCCGCCCAGCCCGGCGGCGCCCTGCTCGGTATTGACGCCGACCCCGCCGCCCTCGCCGCCGCCCGCGCCCACCTGGAGGCCCTCGGCCTGCCCGCCACCAGCTTCACCCTGCACCACGGCCGCTTCGGCGACATGGCTGCCATCGCCCACGGCCACGGCCTGCGCGAGCTCGACGGCGTCCTGCTCGACCTCGGCGTCTCGTCCCATCAGCTCGACACCCCCGAGCGCGGCTTCAGCTTCGCCGCCGACGGCCCCCTCGACATGCGCCTCGACCCGACCAGGGGCCCCACCGCCGCCGATCTGGTCAACACGCTCGCCGAGGCCGACCTGGCCGACCTGATCTACCGCTACGGCGAGGAGCGGGCCTCGCGTCGCATCGCCCGCCTGATCGTCGAGCGCCGGGCCCAGGCGCCCTTCGCCCGCACCGCCGAGCTGGCCGCCGTGGTGGCCCGGGCGGCGAGCCGCGGCGGTCGCGAGCGCATCCACCCCGCTACCCGCACCTTCCAGGCCCTGCGCATCGCCGTCAACGGCGAGCTCGACCAGCTCGAGTCCGCCCTCCCCCAGGCCGTGGCGCTGCTGCGCGCCGGCGGGCGCCTGGCGGTGATCAGCTTCCACTCGCTCGAGGACCGCATCGTCAAGCTGTTCCTGAGGGCCGAGTCGGGCTACGGCGGCAGCATGAACGAGCGCACGCCCCGCCTCAGCATCTTGACCAGGAAACCCGTCGAGGCGGGCGACGACGAGGTGGCCCGCAACCCCAGGGCCCGCAGCGCCAAGCTCAGGGTGGCCGAGCGCCTGGCAGCGGCATAGGAGGAGCCCCATGGCCGTCAATACACAGCGCGTCTCACCAATCGAGAGCGCCCGGGCGCGCCGCCTGGCCCTGCCGCGCTACCTGCGCCTCGAGGGCAGCCGCTACCTCATGGGCCTCGTGCTCATCCTCAGCCTCATGAGCCTGATCGTCCTGGCCCAGACCGGCGTGGTGGCCACCAAGGGCTACGCGATCGTCAAGCTCGAGGATCAGAAGACCGCCCTGCTGCGCGAGCGCACGGTCCTCCAGGAGCGCCAGGCCCGCGCCCAGTCCCTCGAGCAGATCCGCCGGCGCGCCGAGCAGATCGGCCTGCGCCCGATGAAGCCCGAGCAGGCCCGCTACCTGGCCATCCCCGCCGACGCGGCCGAGCCCCCGCCGCCCACGGACGCCCCGGAGACCCCCTAGATGGCGACCCGCACCACAACCAGGCTCGAAGCCCGCCCCCCGGCCGCCGCCACGCCCGCCCGCGTGCGGCTGGCGCGCTGGCGGATCAATGTGGTGCTGCTGCTCTGCCTGCTGCTGACGGGCCGCGTCCTGCTGCGCCTCGGCGAGCTCCAGGTGGTGCGCCACGGCGAGCTGCGCGAGAAGGCGTTCGCCACCATTGACCAGCAGATCACGCTGCAGCCGACCCGCGGCCAGATTACCGACCGTCTCGGCAATGTGCTGGCCATGGACGTGGACCGCGAGAGCCTCTGGGTTATCCCCGGCCAGGTGGACCAGGAGCGGGCCCCCCGCGTCGCCCTGACCCTCGCCGCCATGGTGGGCAAGAACCCGCAGGAGATCCAGGCGGCCCTCACCGCCACGGACTACTACTGGCTGCCGATCGCCCGCTGGCTCGAGCCGACGGTCGCCGAGCAGATCGAGGCCCTCGACGAGCCCGGCCTGCGCCTGGTCTACGAGCCGCGCCGGGTCTACCCCCAGGGCGCCTTCGCCTCCCACCTCGTCGGCGCGGTCAACGCCGAGGGCGGGATCAGCGGGATCGAGCTGTTCTACGACAGCCGGCTCAAGGGCATCACCGGCACCCTGCAGGCCGAGTTCGACGGCGCCCGCAACCCGATCGCGATCGCCCCCTCCCACACCGTGCCGCCGCGCAACGGGGTCAACATCCAGACCACGATCGACCCCCTCGTCCAGTATGTGATCGAGCGCGAGCTGAAGACGGCCGTCGAGGACCACAACGCCGACGGCGGCTCGATCGTGGTGATGGACCCGCGCACGGGCGCGATCCGCGGCAT
>DAOLDO010000390.1:0-6266 GCA_035327325.1 Chloroflexaceae bacterium
GATCACCGAGTACGGCTGGGCCACGCCCAACAGCACCCCCGGCTACGAGTTCGGCCACCAGATCAGCTTCGAGACCCAGCGCGACTACATCGTCGGCGCCATCTGGTACACCTTCGACAACTACCCCTGGGTCAGCAACATGTTCCTCTGGAACCTGAACTTCACCGTCCTCCAGCGCGAGTCGGGGCGCGACCCCATGCACGAGCAGGGGAGTTTCAGCATCGTCAACGCCGACTGGTCGCCCCGGCCCGCCTTCTTCGGCATCCAGCAGGCCATCGGCGAGGTGAACGGGCTCCAGCCCTAGCGAGCGTCCGGGCTCAGTAGATGAACGGCACGATGCGCCAGGTGCGGGCCTGGTAGGCCGGGTAGTCGGCGAAGCGCCGCGCCAGCAGCCGCTCCTCGTAGCTCAGCTTGAGCACCAGGGTGGCCAGCAGAGCCAGCCAGAGGAGCCAGCGCAGGGGGCCGGGCGCGCCCATCACGAGGCCGAGGGTGAGCACGAGCAGCGCGCTGTACATCGGGTGGCGGATCACCCTGTAGGGCCCCCTGGTGACCAGGCGGGCGCCCGGCCGCACCTCGGGCAGCACCGAGACCTCGGGCAGGCCCATCGCCAGGGCGGCCCACACGCCGAGCAGGCCGCCGGCAATCGTCACCAGGGCCCCCAGGGGCGCGGGCGGGATGAGCGGGCCGCTCAGGGCGATCGCGGCCAGGAGCGCGAACTGCGCGCCGACCAGCAGATACGACAGCGCGCTCCCTCGCATCGCCCGCTCCTCTGGCCCTGGCGGCTAGATCGCGCCCGGACCCTCGCGTCGGCTCACCAGGCCCACCATCAGCAGCACGGCCTCGGTGTCGCCGTGGTTGTGCCAGCGGAACTCGGCGCCCTCGTCGAGGTAGACCGAGTCGCCCGCCCCGAGGGTGAGCTTCTCACCGTTGAGCTCGAGGGCCAGGCTGCCGCTCAGCACCGTCGCGAGCGTCTCCTGGCGGCTCAGGCTCTGCTCCTTGCCGCTCATGCCGTCGGGCTGGAAGTGCACCAGCAGCCCCGAGAGCCGGCGCCGGCCCGCCACGTCGTTCAGCAGCTCGACGGTGCAGCGCGACCAGGCGCTGTGGTGGGTCAGGCGCTCGTCGGCCCTGACGACGACGCGGGCCTCGCTCTCGATCGAGCTGAAGAGCTGCCCGAGGGACACCCCGAGCTCGGCCGTGATCCGCTCGAGGGAGGCGA
The DNA here is from genome assembly GCA_035327325.1 of Chloroflexaceae bacterium. GTDB lineage: Bacteria > Chloroflexota > Chloroflexia > Chloroflexales > Chloroflexaceae > CAIWXH01. The sequence continues at coordinate 1,217 of DAOLDO010000390.1, forward strand.
TCGACGGCGAGACGGCGTCCGCCTCGAGCTGCGAGATGAACGATGGCGAGAAGCCTGTGCGGGCGGCCAGCGTTCTGATCGAGAGGCCGAGCTGCATGCGCAGGGCGCGCAGCTGCGCGCCGAGCTTCTTCTGGGTCATAAGGAGCCCCTGCTGGGTTGGGCCGTGTCTGGATCTGGGCCTGGAGGGGGTGCCCCTCGCAATCTGTTCATCATTATAAACGTGGTCGGCCCGGGAAGCGGCGAAGCGGCGGGCGGCCCAGAAGTTCCCACCCCTGGGTCAGCAGCCCGATCTGCGCGAGCCCCAGCCAGATCAGCAGCAGGGTCATGCCCACGCGCGCGGCGGCGAGCCAGCCCGGCGCCGTCGCCTGCATGGCCGCCACCTCGGCCCTGAGGTCGGCCACGATCTGCTGGTACTGTTCGACAACCATGGCGGCGTCGCCGACGCTCGTGGCGATCGCGTCCAGGCCCGCGGCCACCTCCTCGAGCTCGCTCGCCACCGTGGCGATATTCGCGCTGGCCGTGTTGAGGCCGCTGGACACCTCGGCGAGGGAGGGCGGCAGCTCGCCCAGGCTAGCGGAGACGCGCCCGATTGCGACGTCGAGGGGGACATCGGGGTTGTAGGGCTGGCCGAAGATCGCGAGGGCGCGCAGCACCCCCTCGGCGGTGCGCGCGGCCGCCTGGGCCGAGTCCAGGGCCTCGCGCGTCGAGGCGATCGTCTCGGGGAGGCCCTCGCCCGTCAGCTCGTACAGGCTCTCGAGGGCCGGCTGGGTCTCGGTGAGGGCCCTGGTCGCGCTGCCGATCGTCGTGCTGAGCGAGGTGAGGGTGATGCGCGTCTCGGCGAGGGCGCTGTCGGCCACGGCGAGCCCGTCGCCCGTGGCGGTCAGCGAGCGGTCGAGGGTGGCGAGCTGGCGTGTGAGGGCGGCCTCGGCCCTGGCGCCCACAATGATCACCCCGATCAGCCCGGCCAGGCTGATCATCAGCCCCAGCATCCCGGCGCCGACAAGGGCGAGGCCGAAGACGCGGGTCCAGGCGATCCGGGGCGGGGGGGGCGATGGCTGCATCGGCTGTCTCTTCAAGGAGCAGCGCGCTCCGCGTCGCCCCAGGCAGGGCGCAGCCCCTAGTATACACGATCGGCTGGCCCCTCGAGGTGGTGCCGCGCCAGTCGGCGGGGGCGAGCTCGGATCAAGTTCTGGATCTACAGCCGGGCCGCTCCTACGCCGCGCTGCGCCGCTTCCGGAGGGCGGTCGCGCCGCCGGGGGGCGCGTCCTTCGCGATCAGCTCGCAGACGGCGCGGGCCAACTCCTCAGAGTCGACCGGCTTGGTGAGGAAGGCGTCCACGCCCACGCCCTCGGCCCTGGCCTCGTCGGTCTCGACGCCGCTGGCGGTGACGACGATGATCGGGATGGCGCTGAAGCGGGCGTCGGAGCGCACGCGCGCCGCGAGGCCCAGGCCGTCGAGGCGCGGCATGGTCAGGTCAGTCACGATCAGGTCGATCTGCATGCGCTCGAGACAGTCGAGGGCGTTGAGGCCGTCGAGGGCCGAGACCACGGCGAAGCCGCTCTGCTCGAGCACGAAGCTCATCAGGCGGTGGTTCGGCGCGTAGTCGTCAACAATCAGGATGTTGGTCATAGGGCGCTACATCCCTTCGACATTCAGTTCTTTCGTCAGGCACCAGAGGTTGCGCCCCGCGCTCGGGGTGTAGCTGACCGAATCCATCAGGTTACGGATGAGGAAGAGGCCATAGCCGTGGATGCGCACCTCGTCGAGGTTCGGCGACGTGTACTTCTCGGGCTCGAACGGCCGCCCGGTGTCCTGGAGCTCGATCGTCAGCCGGGGCGGGTCGAAATGCAGGGCGATCGTGATCACGATCCGGCCCTCGCCGGTGTTCCCGTAGGCGTGGTTGACAATATTGGTGCAGGCCTCGTGGGCGGCCAGCTGGATGTTGTAGACCAGCATCTCGGCGTCAACGATCCCGTCCACGAGCTTCAGCATCGAGGCGATACAGTCGCCCAGCAGGTGCAGGTAGGTATAGCGGGCCGGCAGGTCAAACCGGACCACCTCGGGAGGTCGAGCGTTCACGACGCTGCTCCTTTGATCACGACGAGGGTCTGGTCGTCGTCCTGCTGGCGGCCCTGGCCGAAGCGGTCGGTCTCCTCGAACAGGGTGACGGCGATCTCCTGAGCGCTCTTCTCGTGGAGCGTCTCGACAATCTCGATCAGCCTGTCCACGCCGAGGATGTCCTCGTCGGAGTCGCGCACGTCGGTGAAGCCGTCGGTCGCGACGACCAGCAGGTCGTCGGGGCCGATGCGCAGGCGCTGGTTGCGGCAGTGGCTGACCGGCAGGATGCCGATGGCGGTGCTGTCGGCGCGCAGGAGCACGGCCTCGCCGTCGCGGGGGCGGTAGATCACCGGCGCGTGCCCCGCGTTGGCGTAGAGCAGGGTGCCGCTGCCGGCCTCGTACTGGCCCACGAAGGCCGTCGCGAAGACCCCAACCCTGGTGAAGTCGTTGTACAGGTCCTCGTTCGACTGCCGCATCACCGCCTCGGGCGTGGGGTAGGGCATGAACTGGGCCTTGCTGTGGATGGCGGTGCGGGTCATGGTCATCAGCAGGGCCGCCGAGAGGCCCTTGCCGGTCACGTCGCCGATCGAGAAGATGAAGGGCCGGCCGTCCTGGACGATGAAGTCGTAGAAGTCGCCGCCCACCTGGTAGGCGGGGCGCGAGTTGGCGTAGATGTCGAGGCCGGGCACGGTGGGCAGGGTCATCGGCAGCAGGTCGAGCTGCACCCGGCGCGCAAGCTCCATCTCGGTGCGCAGCTTGGTCTGGTCGAACATCTCCTGGTAGAGCAGCATGCGCTCGATCTGGGCGCTGGCCTGGTCGGCGATCGCCTTGGCCAGCTTGATGTCGGGCGTACCGAAGCCGACCGAGCGGTTCACCAGGCCGAGGCCGGCCATCACCGAGCCGCGCACCCAGATCGGCACGTGCAGCAGGTTGCAGATGCCCCGGTCGGCCAGCTCGGCGTCCACATCGGACAGGTTGATCTCGCGCTCGCTCGCCTGGGCCTGCCAGTAGAGCCGCCAGGCGTGGTCGGGCGGCAGCAGCGCGATGGGCTGTTGCACCAGCAGCGGCTCCTGGGCCGAGGTCGGCACGAACATCGTGTAGCCGCCCTGGGCCTTGGTCATGCGGATCGCCTCGGTGGCCACGGCGTCCAGGGTCTCCTCGACCGAGACGTGGTGGCGCATGCTCTGGGTGAGCCGGTAGAGGGCCAGCTGCTGGTCCTGGCTGGTCACCAGGTCGGCCGTCATGAGCTGCAGCTCCTCCTCGAGTTGGAGCATGTAGCCGATCATGTTGGCGTCGGCCCGCAGGCGCTGGTCGAAGGTGATGCCGTTGAGCCCGGCCACCCTGATGTCGCCCACCTCCTGGTCGCCGCGCATGATCGGCGCGATCAGGCTGGGCTTGGCCAGGCGGTGGCCCGCCGGCCAGTAGACCAGGGGGCGCCCGTCCTGGCAGACGCCGAAGGCGGTGGCGCCCATCGCGAGCCACGCCTCGGCCAGGGTCGCGAAGCGCGCGTACTGTGAGCTGAGTAGTGCGACGAGCATACGTACCTGCGTTCGTCGGACGGGCCGTCCGTGTAGAGAGCCGCGGGGGCCGCGGGGGCCCCCGGCGACCGACCTGACGTGGCGGGGGGGCTAGTTTGTCAGGGCCTTGATCGCGTGCTCCTCGTCCACGAAGATGTTGAACGCCTTGTCGAGGCGGGTGAGCTCGAAGATCATGTAGACGGGGCGGCGCATCCCGCACAGGTAGAGGTCGCCCTTGACCTGCTGGCAGCGCTTGAGGGCCTGCACCAGGGTCGCCAGGGCGGTCGAGTCGACGAAGGTGGTGTTGGTCAGGTTCACGAGGACCCGAGCCCCGGGGCTGGAGGTGACCTGATCGAGCCAGGCGGCGACGGGTGGGACGGTGTTGGTGTCGAAGCGGCCGGCGAGCTCAAGGACGTTGACATCGCCCGTGACGCGAGTCTTCATCTCCATCACGAAAGCCTCCCTATCCGATGGTCAGGGTAACCTCAAGGCGCAAAGGTCTACATGCTGCCGACATTGTCGGCCTGTACGAGGACGGGCCGCTCGGCGGGTGAGCGGCGGCGGCGCAACCAGGCGCCGGGGGTGCGCAGCAGGAGCACCAGGTCGCCGCGCCAGTTGCGGGTTGCGGTGTAGTATACATCCGTCACGATCACCGTATCAAGCTCGCTGTCGGGCTCGGTCTGGAGGTACCAGAGCCCGGTGAGCCCCGCCGGCGCCTCGTGGCGGCGCTGGTGCCACTCCTCGGTCAGGCGCGCGGCGTCCTCGGGGCTGAGGGGCTTGACCCCCACCAGCCCCATGTCGCCCTGGAGCACATTCAGCAGCTCGGGCAGCCGGTGGAGGCCCCAGCGCTCAAGCAGGCGGCCGCCGGGCGCGTGCGAGCCGTCGGCGCGCCTGGTGCGAAAGCGGATCAGCTGGAAGGTGCGCAGGTTGCCGCCGACCCCGCCGACGCGCTGGCCGACCCTGGGTTCGCGCGCCATGGGGCGGCCCCCTGTGCCGAGGAGGGCGATCAGCGCGGCGAGCAGCCAGAGGGGGCTGAGCAGGGCGATCAGGGTGAGGGTGAGGGCGGCGCTGGCCATGCGGCGCATGGGGCCGCGGCCCTCGGTGGCGGCGCCGACGCGCGAGATCAGGAAGGGGTCAACGACGCGTGTCGTGGCCCCGGCGTGGGGGTCGCTGATCGTGTCCGGGGTGACGATCTTCGACTGGACGTTGACCAGCCGGCCCACATAGGTGCCGCTCAGGATGGTGCTGCGGCCGACCGTGGCCTCGTCGTCAATCACGACGCTGTCGCCGATCACCGTGGCTGCGCCCAGCTCGACCTCGCGCCCGATCCAGCTGTGGTCGCCGATATAGACGGGAGCGGCCAGCTTGACCGTCGGGTGGATCGAGTGGTTGCGCCCCACCCAGACGCCCGGGGCGATGTGGCGCGCCGCCAGGGTTGGGTAGCGCACACGCTCGGCGGGGCCGCCGCCGGCCTG
>DAOLDO010000391.1:0-6245 GCA_035327325.1 Chloroflexaceae bacterium
AACCGGGCCCTCGAGCGCCTCAGCGGGGTCGCCCGCGAGCGCGTGCTGGGCCACGATCCGGCCGCGGCCGCGCCCGAGCTGGCGCCCCTGTGGGCGGCCCTCGCCGGCGCCCGCGCCGACGGCGCCCAGCGCGTGGTCGCCCTCAACCTGCCCGGCTGCCCCGGCGCTCGCCTCGCCGTGCGGCCCGTCGCCCCAGGCGAGGGGGCCGACGGGCGCGCCCTGATCGAGGCCCTGCCCCCCGACGGCGGCGGGGGGCAAGCTGTGGGCGGCCCTCAGCGCAGCAGCGAGGCCCCGCCGTCCACGTAGATCTCGACCCCCGAGACGTGGCGCCCCAGGTCCGAGGCGAGGAACAGGCAGGCGTCGGCCACCTCGAAGACGTCGCCGACCCCCTCGTCCACCGCGGGGTTCCCCCGGGGCAGCTCCACCTCGATGCCGATCTCCTCCGTGTCGCGCTGCTCGGTGCTGCCCTCGATGCTGGTGTGGATCATGCCGGGGCAGATGGCGTTGCAGCGGATCTTGTCGCGCCCGAGCTCCAGGGCGACCATCTTCATCAGGGCGACCTGCCCGGCCTTCGAGGCGCTGTAGGCGTGGGCGCCCGGGTTCGAGAAGGTGCGCGTGCCGTTGACGCTGCTGGTGATGATGATGCTGCCCCCGCCCGCCCGCCGCAGGTGCGGCACGGCGAAGTGGATGGTCAGGTAGGTGCCCTTGAGGTTGATCGCCTGCGTGCGGTCCCACTCGTCGGGCCGCAGCTCGTCGATCGGCGCCCAGACGCCGTTGATGCCCGCGTTGGCGAAGACGATGTCCAGCCGCCCGTACTCGCGGACGGCCGCCCCGACCGCCGCCTCGACCGAGGCGGGGTCGCTCACGTCGCACGCGAGGTAGGTAGCCCGGCCACCCGCGGCCAGCAGCTCGTCGCGCAGACCGTCGCCCTCCTCCTGCTGCACGTCGGCGAGGGCCACGGCGGCGCCCTCCTGGGCGAAGCGCCGCGCCGTGCCCGCGCCGATCCCGCTGGCCGCCCCCGTGATCAGGGCGACCTTCCCGTCGAGCATGCCCATAGGGACCCCTTTCGTCTACTGCTGCGCGCGCGCCTGCGAGCGCGACTTCGGGCGGGCCCGCGCCGGGGCGCCCAGCTCCAGCTCCAGCAGCTCGGAGCCCGCGCCCCTGGCCGCCTCGCGCTCGCAGATGGTCTTGTAGGTCTTCAGCGCCTGGGCCACCACCTGGTCCATATTGTAATATCTATAGGTCGCCAGCCTGCCCACGAACGTCACGCCCGGCGCGGCCTCGGCCAGGGCCTTGTACTGCTCGTAGACCCTGGCGTTCTCGGGGCGCGGCACCGGGTAGTAGGGGTCGCCCTCGGCCGTCGGGTACTCGTAGACGATGCTGGTGCGCTGGTGCTCCTGCCCCGTCAGGTACTTGAACTCGGTGATGCGCGTGTAGGCGTAATCGTTCGGGTAGTTGATCACCGGCGCCTCCTGATAGACCGGCCGGTCGTGGGTCTCGTGGACGAACTCGAGCGAGCGGTAGGGCAGCTTGCCGAACTGGTAGTCGAAGAAGGCGTCAATCGGGCCGGTGTAGATCAGCTCGCGGTGGGGGATGACGCCGGCGATCTCGCGGTAGTCGGTGTTGAGCATCACCTTGATGTTGGGGTGGCCCAGCATGCGCTCGAACATGCGCGTGAAGCCGTGGAGCGGCATGGCCTGGTAGGTGTCGGTGAAGTAGCGGTCGTCGCGGTTGGTGCGCGTCGGCACGCGGGCCGTCACCGAGGCGTCAAGCTCCGAGGGGTCCAGCCCCCACTGCTTGCGCGTGTAGCCCTGGAAGAACTTCTTGTACAGCTCGCGCCCGACCTTGCTGACCACCACGTCCTCGGAGGTGCGGATCTGCTCGCGTGGCTCGGCCAGCGACTCGAGGAACGCCTCGACCTCGAGGCTGCTCAGCCGCAGCCCGAAGAGCATGTTGATCGTGTCGAGGTTGATCGGCATCGGCACGAGCATGCCGTCCACCAGGGCCTTGACGCGGTGCTGGTAGGGCCGCCACGCCGTGAAGCGCGACAGGTAGTCGAAGACCTCCTTCGAGTTGGTGTGGAAGATGTGGGGGCCGTACTTGTGGATCAAGAGGCCGTCGTCGTTGTAGCAGTCGTAGGCGTTGCCCCCGATATGGGGACGCACATCGCAGATCAGCACCCGCTTGTTCAGGACGGCGGCGAGCCGCTCGGCGAGCACACTCCCCGCGAACCCGGCCCCGACGATCAGATAGTCAAACACGGCTGCTCACCTCGTAGGCGTACGATACGCAGTCCACAGCGCGCACGCCCCGACCGCCTCCACAAGGCGGCGTGCTCTGCTGTCGCAGTGCGCCATCGGGAGCAAGAGCCGTGCCCCCGAAGCGGCCCGCCTGTCAGGGCACGCCTGGCACACTTGGTGCAAACCAGAGGCAGGGCTTTTGCCCATCTTTTAGAAAGGATGCCGTATGAGCTATCCGTCCCCCCAGCTGATCGTGCAAGAGCGCTGCGCCACCGGCGAGGGGCCGCTCTGGAACCCCTTCGACCGCCGGCTCTACTGGGTTGACATTCCCCGCGGGCGGCTCTACAGCTATGACCCCGTCGGCGGGACCCACGAGCTCTGCCTGGAGGGGCCGCCCATCGGCGGCTTCACCATTCAGGCCGACGGTGCCCTGCTCCTCTTCGGGGCCAGGGGCAGCGTGCGTCGCTACCAGGACGGCCACGAGTCAACCATGATCGAGGAGCTGCCCGCCGAGCGCGCCACCCGCTTCAACGATGTGATCGCCGACCCCAGGGGCCGCGTCTTCTGCGGGACCATGCCCGGCCCCGACCACCCGGCCCGACTCTACCGCCTCGAGCTCGACGGCAGCGCCACCCTCGTCCTCGACAACCTCGGGCAGTCCAACGGCATGGGCTTCACGCCCGACGGCGCCGCCTTTTACTTCACCGACACCAGGGCCGGCACGATCACCCGCTTCCGCTACAACAGCGCCGACGGCGCGCTGAGCGACCCGGCGGTCTTCGCCCGCATCGCCGAGGACGACGCCCCGCCCGACGGGCTCGCCGTGGACGCCGAGGGGCGGGTCTGGTCGGCCCGCTACGGGGGCGGCTGCCTCGTCGGCTACGACCCGTCGGGGCGCGAGGTCGAGCGCATCGCCCTGCCGACCTCGCGGGTGACGAGCGCGGGCTTCGGCGGCGCCGACGGGCGCGACCTCTACATCACCACCGCCGGCGGCGAGGAGACCAGCCCCGCCGAGGACCCCGGCGCCGGCGGCCTGTTCCGCACGCGCCTGCCCGTGGCCGGCCGGCCCGAGTTCCGCTCGCGCGTGGGGCTGTAGGGTCGGCTCGCGCCGCGACCCTACAGCCCGCGACCGTGCTCGCCGAGGGCCGACGCGCGCAGCCTCCCCTGCGCGAGCAGCCGCAGAATGGTCTGCAGCAGGGCCTCGAGGTCGAAGGGCTTGCCGAGCACGGCGCTGGCGCCCTCGCTCAGCAGACGCTGAGGGTTCGTCGCGGCCGTCATCATGATGATCGGGACGCCGCAGCCCTCCGCCCGCAGCTGGCGCAGAGTCTCGTCGCCGGTCATCACCGGCATGGCGACGTCGAGGATCGCGAGGGCCGGCGGCCGCGTCCTGATCGCGGCCAGGGCGCTCAGGCCGTCGGCGAAGGCCCGCACCGCGTAGCCCTCCTCCTCGAGTACGTCGCAGATCAAATGTCGTATGCCCGACTCGTCGTCGGCGACCACGATATGCAGCTGAGCCATAAGGTGTCGAGTTCCCGATACAAAGGTTGAACAGATTGGCTGCAAGTTTGAGACCATGGGCTCCAAGAGCCCGCGCCCGACCGGAGCCCGTTGCGAAGGCTTAGGGGTGGTGTTTTTCGGGGTGCTGTAGGTGTTGGGAAAGATGGCTGAGGTTGTCAAGCGAGCGTGGTGGCGCCGGGCGCCTGAAGGGCCTCGGGCCACAGACTCGGCGCGGCACAATCCGTGCCACCATGGCGCGCCCCTGGTTCCGCGAGTCGCGCGCGGGGCGCGAGGGCCCCGTCGCCCTCGCGCCGGGCTGAACGCTGACGGGCTCAGGCCAGGGCCGCGAGCAGGCGCTCCGCGCCGGCGCGGGCCATGGCCGTGTGGCGCGGGTCCAGGCCCAGCCAGCGCAGCTCCAGGTTGGACTGGGCGAGGCAGAGGAGCCCGTAGGCCGCCTCGTAGCGCGCCTCGGGGGTGGCCGTGGGGAAGAGCCGGGCCAGGGCCTCGGCGATGCGCTCGACCAGCGCCACGAGCATCGCGGCCACGCGCTGCCTGGCCCGCGGGTAGCGCCCCTGGGCCGCGCTCACCACGGCGTGGATCACGTCGTCCCACGCGTTGTCGTTCAGCGCGTCCGAGAAGAAGACGTCCAGCACGCCCGCGGCGCCCTGGGCCAGGGCCGGCTCGAGCGCCGCGGCCACGCGCTGCGGGTAGGCCTCGGCGATGCGCTCGACGATCTGGTCAACCAGCTCGTCACGGTTGCCCAGGTAGTGGCGGATCAGGCTGCGCTGCACGCCCGCCTCCTCGGCGATGCGCTCCAGGGGCGCGTCAATGCCGTAGCGCCCGATGCAGCGCTCGAAGGCCGCAAGGATCTCCTCGCGCCGCGTGTCCGCCCGGCTTTTCCTGCCCATAGCTCACCCCTGCTCCTGCTGCGCCCGGGAATTTGTCACCATTGACAATCTATTATAGCACCGTATACTGCTAAAAGATTGTCTCGTGTGACAATCTATCGCAACGACCGCCCCCGTGGCGGGCAACGGAGCATTCCCGATGAACGGCGACCTGACGACGCCCCCGGCGCTGGCCCCCGCCGCCGCGGGCGTCGCCCCGAGCGGGCCCTGGCGGCTGCGCTTCTGGAGCATCTGGGCCGGCCAGGCCCTCTCGCTGATCGGCAGCGCCCTCACCCAGTTCGTGCTGCTCTGGTGGATTACGCTCAACGCCGGGACGGCGAGCGCCCTGGCCGTGGCCGGCGTGATGGCCCTGCTGCCCCAGGCCCTGCTCGGCCCCATCGGCGGCGCCGTCGCCGACCGCTTCAGCCGCAGGGCGATCATGATCGTCGCCGACACGATCTCGGCGGCCTGCATGCTCGTGGTGATCTGGCTGTTCCAGAGCGAGCAGGTCCAGCTCTGGCACCTCTACGCGATCATGTTCATCCGTAGCAGCATGCAGGCGTTCCAGGCGCCCGCCGCCGCCGCCAGCACGGCGATGCTCGTGCCCAGGGGCTGGCTGGGCCGGGTGGCCGGGCTCAACCAGATGCTGCAGGGCGTGATGACGATCGCGGCCGCGCCCCTCGGCGCCCTGCTCCTGGCCTTCCTGCCCTTCCAGGGGGCCCTGCTGGTGGACGTGGCCACGGCCCTGCTCGGCATCGTGCCGCTGCTCTGCTTCGCCATCCCCCAGCACCGGCAGGCCGGCCCCCGGCCCGGCCTGTGGTCCGATATGCTCGGCGGGGCCAGGGTGGTGCTGCGCAACCGCGGCCTCCTGCTGCTCTACGCCCTCGTGGCCCTGGTGGTGCTGACGATCATGCCCACCTTCACGCTCACGCCGCTGCTGGTGCGCGAGCACTTCGGGGGCGGCGTGAACGAGGTGGCCTTCATGGAGGGCCTGGCGGGGATCGGCATCATCGCGGGCGGCGCGCTGATCGCCGTCGTGCCCCTGTTCAAGCGCAGGATCGTGACCGTGCTGGTCTCGTTCGCGATCTCGTGCGCGACGGTCGCCTTCACCGCCATGACCCCCGGCTCGCAGCTGTGGCTGGCGGCTCTCTGGTGGGCCCTCAGCGGGGTGACCTTCTCGACCGGCAACGCGCCGCTGATGGCCCTCATCCAGACCCAGGTGCCCAACCAGCTCCAGGGCCGCGTGATCGCGCTGCTCAACACCGTGATGGGCTTCGCCGCGCCCCTCGGGCTCGGCCTGGCAGCCCTGCTCGGCGAGCTGATCGGCGTGCGCGGGATCTTCATCGCCGGCGGCCTCGTCTCCGCCGCGATCTGCCTGCTCGGCTTCGCCCTGCCCGGCCTGCTCCGCATCGAGGATCAGCCCATCCAGGCCGAGCCGTAGGTCCACAGGCTGAGCGGCGGGCACGCCCCCGGCCGGATGCGGTCCGCGCGGCGCCCGGGCTACAATCGCCGGACAGCCCGGGCCGGCGCCCCGGGCCGGCCTCGCGCACCCGCGACCAGGATCGAGAGGTGGCCCATGGCGGCAAGCACACCCCACACCGGCACGAGCGCCATCAGCGTG
>DAOLDO010000392.1:0-6245 GCA_035327325.1 Chloroflexaceae bacterium
GCGCCGGGCCCTCGCCGCCCTGTACCAGGGGCCCCGGAACGACACGCGCCGCGCCGAGCGCGAGTACAGCGCGGCCCGGGCCCAGGGGGTGCGGGACGCCGCCCGCCTCGAGCGGATCGGCGACGCGGCCAGCGACAACGGCAACAGCGACCAGGCGATCAGGGCCTACAGCGAGGCCCTGGAGCGTGCGCCCGACAGCCCCCAGCTGCACTACAAGCTCGGCCGGGCCTACCAGGAGCGGGGCCGCGTCGCGGCGGCCGTCGAGGAGCAGCAGCGCGCCCTCGCCCTCACCGAGAGCCCGCCAACGGCCGAGCTGGCGGCCCTGCGCGCCTCGGCCCTGATCGCCCTGGGCGACCTGGCACGCGAGCGCGGCAACCTGGCCGAGGCCAACAGCTACTACGGCCAGGCCCTCCAGATTGACGGCACCAGAGTGCCGGCCCAGATTGGCCTCGGGCTGGCCGCCGTGGGCCAGGGCAACTGGGGCGTCGCCCACGGCTACTTCGAGACGGCCGCGGGCATGCCCGGCGGCGAGGCCAGCGCCGAGGCCCAGTTCTGGCTGGCCGAGAGCCTGCTGCGCCGCGGCGACCTGACCGGCGCCACCAGGCGCTACAATGACGCCCTCGCCCTCGACGGCGATTTCCCCGAAGCCTACCTTGGGCTCGCCCAGACGCGCTACGCCCAGGGCGACAGCGCCGCCGCCCTCGAGACGGTCAACGCGGGGCTGCGCCAGCGCCCCAACTACGCCGAGGCCCTGCTCTTCAAGGGCAAGCTCCTGCAGGAGTCCGGGCGCTTCGACGAGGCCCTGACCGCCTATAACCAGTCGATCGCGGCCAGCACCCGCATCGCCGAGACCTACTACCGGCGCGGCGTGCTGCACATCCAGCGGGCCGACTACGACCAGGCGGTCAGCGACCTCGGCCGGGCCGCCCGGCTCCAGCCCAACTTCCCCGAGGCGGCCTACTGGCTCGGGCGGGCCTACTACGCCCAGGGCCGCCTCGAGCAGGCGCTCTCCGCCTTCCGCGACGCGGTGAGCTACAACGCCAACTACACCGACGCGATCTTCTACAGCGGCCTGGTGGCCGAGGACCTGGGCCGCACCGCCGAGGCGATCAGCGCCTACCAGACCGTGATTCAGATTGACGCCGGCGGCGACCTGGCCGCCCGGGCGCGCGTGCAGCTCGACCGATTGACGTGACGACCCTCAGACAGTACCGCCTGGCCCTCCAGATCTTCCAGGCCAACCGCCTGCGGCGCGACTACAGCGACCTCGCGGCGATCCCGCAGTACGAGCTGGTGGGCGAGTTCTTCTTCAACGAGATGTACGGCCCCCGCGACTACAGCGCACGCGACGCGGGGGCCCGGCGCCTCCAGAACGTGCTGCATATGCTCCCCGGCGTCCACCTCCACGATGTCGAGCAGGTGCTCGCGCTGCTCGACCTGACCAACAGGCTCGACAATCACCTGGCCCAGGTGATGCTGCGCGACCGGGTGGGGCTCGACTTCGACGAGGCGACCTACGAGGCCGCCTACCGCCAGGCCGACAACTACGACGAGCGCCTGCGCCAGCTGAACCTGATCAGCAGCAGCACCTACACCGTCTTCCGCCTCTCGCGCTCGCAGCTCCTCGGCGTCGGCCTGCACCGCTCGCGGCTCCTCGCCCGCCTGGCGGGCATCGAGGCCGCCCACAGCTTCCTGGTCAAGGGCTACGACGCCCTGCGCGACGTGAGCGACATCACCCTCTTCGCCGAGACCGTGCACGCCCGCGAGCTGGAACGCCTCAATCGGATCTACGGGCGCCCAATCGCGCCAGAGACGCCTGTCAGCACGTAAGGGCGGCCCAATGTGGGCGCCCTGTCGCCAACCACTATGGCAAGCCATATCAGGCACCGCCTGCCCGACTTCATCACCATCCCCTCGGGCGCCTTCCCAATGGGGACGCCCGAGGGCGAGCTGAGCGAGCTGGCGCGGCGCTACGGGGGCACGCGGGAGAGCTACCGCGAGGAGTCGCCCCGCCACCCGGTGGCCCTGGCGGCCTATGCGATCGCGCGCACGCCGGTCACCAACGCCCTGTATGGGGCCTTCGTGGCCGCCACGGGGGCGCGGGCGCCGCTGATGTGGCGCGGCGCGACGCCGCCCGCGGCCCTGCTCGACCACCCGGTGGCCGACGTGAGCTGGGAAGAGGCCGCGACATGCGCCGCGTGGCTGCGGCAGATGACGGGGCTGGCGCTGCGCCTGCCGACGGAGGCCGAGTGGGAGCGGGCGGCCCGCGGCGACGACGGGCGGCTGTTCCCGTGGGGCGACGCCTTCGACCCCGCGCTGGCCAACACGCGCGAGGGCGGCGCGGCCGGCACGAGCCCCGTGGGGGCCTACGCCGCCGGCGCCAGCCCGTGGGGCGCCCTCGACATGGCCGGCAATGTGTGGGAGTGGACGGCCTCGCTCGACGCGCCCTACCCCTACGTGGCCGAGGATGGGCGCGAGACGCCGGGCAGGCCGGGCCGGCGGATCATGCGGGGCGGCTGCTACGCCAACCCGCAGGGCTACGCCCGCTGCGCCTGCCGCTTCCGCCTGCCGCCGACGGCGCGCAACGAGTTCACCGGCTTCCGCCTCGCCCACGACGGGTGAGCCTGGCGCCCTGACGCTCCAGCAGCCCCCTGCGGGCCGGCGCGAAAAATCTGCTATGATGGCGGGCGCGCCGAGGGGTGGCAAGGAGCACGACGATGACCGTCAAATATACGCGCTGGCTGCGTAGCTACGTCGGGCACCAGCGGATCCTGCAGGTGCGGGCAAGCGCCTTCGTCCGCGACGAGGCCGGCGCCGTCCTGCTGTGCCGCCGCGCCGACGTCATGCTCTGGGACGTGCCGGGCGGCACGATCGGACTCGACGAGGTGCCCGCCCACGGCATGACCCGCGAGGTCCAGGAGGAGACGGGCCTGGAGCTCGAGGCCGAGCGCCTGATCGGCGTCTACGGCGGCCCCGAGTTCCACTGGACCTACCCGAACGGCGACCAGGCCCAGATCCTGGCGATCTTCTTCGCCGCCCGCATCGTCGGCGGCACCCTGCGCCCGGCCGGCCACGAGAATGTCAACGTGGCCTTCTTCCCGACCGACCGCCTCCCCCCGCTCGTCCCCCGCACCAGGCGCATGCTGGCCGACGCCCTCGCCGGCCACGGCGAGGCCGCCTTCGACCGCTGAGCCTCGCCCGAGCCACCCGGCCGCGCCCGTCCCGCTCTGCCCCGCCGAAGCCCCTTGCGCCCGCGCTCGTCTTCGGCTACACTGGCCTTTGTCCGCATTGTCCGCCGACAATACCGACGATGGGGCGCCGATGAGCGAGGGTGAGCCAGGCGAGAGCCAGGCCCTCTACCGGCAGCTGGCCGACGAGCTGGCCGCGCTGATCGTGGGCGGGGCGCTGCGAGCGGGGCAGCGCCTGCCCACGGTGCGCGCCCTGGCCGCCGAGCGCGGCCTCGACCCCAACACGGTGAACCGGGCCTACCTGCTGCTCGCCCGGCGCGGCCTGGTCGAGGCCCACGCCAGGCGGGGCACGCGGGTGCGCGCCCCGGCCGCCCCGCCCCCTGCCGCCGGCGAGGGCCCGGGCCCGGCGGTCATCTGCGCGGGCAGCCACGACTTCGGGCTCGACCTGCTCGCCCGGCAGCTGCGGGCCGCCGGCCTCGACCTGACGCTCAGGCCCGGCGGCAGCACCGCCGGGCTGCGCGAGCTGGCGGCGGGGCGCGCCCACATGGCCGGCTGCCACCTGCTGGACGACGACGGCGCAGGCTTCAACCGCGACGCCCCGGCCCGCCTGCTGCCCGGCCGCCGCCTGCGCCTGGTGACCCTGGCCGAGCGCGAGCAGGGGCTGATCGTGCCGCGCGGCAACCCCCGCGGGCTGCGCGATCTGGCCGACGTGGCAAGCCACGGGCTGCGCCTCGCGAACAGGCAGGCCGGCTCGGGCACCCGCGCCCTGCTCGACCGGCTGCTCGCCGCCGCGGGGGTGCCGGGCGCGGCCATCGCCGGCTACGAGCGCGAGCTGCCGACCCACCTTGCCGTGGCCGCCGCCGTCGCCGGGGGCAGCGCCGACGCGGGCCTCGGCGTGGCCGCCGCCGCACGCGCCCTCCAGCTCGACTTCATCCCCCTGGCCTCCGAGCGCTACGACCTCGTCCTCCCCGAGGAGAGCCTGGCCGCCCCGTGGTTCGGCCCCCTGATCGAGACCCTGGCCGCCCCGCGCTTCCGCGCCGCCGTCGAGACCCTCGGCGGGTACGACCCCACCTACACCGCGTGGATCAGGCCGGTCTGAAGGGCCGAGGAGGACCCCATGCGCCCAGGATGCCCGCTCGCCCTGCTCGCCGCCCTGCTGCTGCTGCTCGCCGCCTGCGGGGCCCCGCCCGCCGCGCCGCCCGAGCCGCAGGTGCTGCGCCTGGCCACGACGACCTCAACCGCCGACTCCGGCCTGCTCGAGGCCATCCTGCCCGCCTTCGAGGCCGCGCACGGAGCCAGGGTCGAGGTGATCGCCGTCGGAACCGGGCAGGCCCTCGAGCTCGGCGAGCGCGGCGACGTTGACGTGGTGCTCGTCCACGCCCGCGGCCGCGAGGACGCCTTCGTCGAGGCCGGCTACGGCGTGGGCCGGCGCGACGTGATGTACAACGACTTCGTGATCGTCGGCCCGCCCGACGACCCGGCCGGGATCGCCGGCACGAGCACGGCGCGGGACGCCTTCGGCGCGATCATGGCCGCCGAGGCGCCCTTCGCCTCGCGCGGCGACGACAGCGGCACCCACACCAAAGAGCTGGGCATCTGGGCCTCGGTAGGGGTCACGCCCACCCAGGAGCTGGCGTGGTACCGCTCGCTCGGCCAGGGCATGGGCGAGACCCTGATCGCCGCCGAGGAGCTGGGCGCCTACACGCTGGCCGACCGCGCCACCTGGCTCGCCACAAGCGCTAACCTGCCCCGGCTCAGCCTGCTCTTCGGCGGCGAGCGCATTGACGCCAACCCCGACCCGGCCCTCTACAACCCCTATGGCGTGATCCCGGTCAGCCCCGAGCGCCACCCGGAGATCAACACTGAGCTGGCCGAGACCTTCGCGGCCTGGCTCACCAGCCCTGAGGCGCAGGAAGCGATCGGCGCGTTCGGCGCTGACACCTACGGCCAGGCCCTATTCTTCCCGACGGCCGCGCCATGAGCGACCTGCTCGAAGGGCTGCGCCAGGGCCTCGCCCTGCTGCTCGGGGGCGACGCGGCGACCGTAGAGATCGTGCTCCTGTCGCTCTACGTCTCGGGCGCGGCCCTGGCCCTGAGCGCGGCACTGGGCCTGCCCCTGGGCGCCCTCCTGGCCCTGCGGGCCTTCCCCGGGCGGCGCGGCGCGGTCGCCCTGGTCTACACCGGTATGGGGCTGCCGCCGGTGGTGGTGGGGCTCTTCGTCTACCTGCTGCTCTCGCGCAGCGGCCCCCTCGGCGGGCTGGGGTGGCTGTTCACGCCCCCGGCGGTGATCGTGGCCCAGACGGTGATCAGCCTTCCCCTGGTGGCCGGGCTGACCATGGCGGCCATCCAGGGCGCCGACCCGGCCCTGCGCGTGCAGCTGCGCGCCCTGGGCGCCAGCCCCGGCCAGCTGACCAGGGCCCTGCTCTGGGAGGCCCGCGCCGGCGTCGTGGTCGCCCTGGTCGCCGGCTTCGGCGCGATCATCTCCGAGGTCGGCGCGGTCATGCTCGTGGGCGGCAACATCGCCGGCTCGACCCGCGTGCTGACCACGGCGATCGTGCTCGAGACGCGGCGGGGCGAGTTCGCCCTGGCCCTGGCCCTGGCCTTCGTGCTGCTGGCGATCACCTTCGCGCTCAACGCCGCCGCCCTGGCCCTGCAGGGCCGCCTCGCCCGGCGATGAGCGGCTTCACCCTGACCAACGTCGCGCGGCGCTACGGCGGGCGCACCCGGCTGCGGGTCGCGCGCCCGGCGAACGCGCCCGCCCCCGCCCCCGCCGTAAGAAGGGCCGCAGCAGCGGCAGCTGCGGTCCTTCCTCTCTTTCGTGTCGGAGCCGCTCGTCACCGGTTGCTCAGACCGGAGGGAGCCGCTCGGCTCTGAAGCGCGGGATGCGCGCACCGGCCGGTCGTTGTCAGCGCCCAGCGCCCTGACCATGGACCTCCACGTGCACGTGATCGGGCCGTCGGGCGCTCGCTGAGCGGTGAACCTTGAAAACAACCCGCGCCCCTCCACATGTCGCGCGCCGTTCGAGCTGTCTCAAGGGGGAAGGAATGGGCGAGGCGAT
>DAOLDO010000393.1:0-6239 GCA_035327325.1 Chloroflexaceae bacterium
GCCCTACGGGCTGTAGTAGGGCCCCGCGCCGCGCGGCACGCCGATGGTCGAGCCGGCTCACATCCTGATCGTCGAGGACGACGCGATCATTCGCCGGGTCTATCACGACGTGCTGGCCAACGACGGCTACAGGGTCTCGCTCGCCGGCAGCGGCGAGGAGGCGATCGCCTACCTGCAGCTGATCACCCCCGACCTGATCCTGCTCGACCTGGGCCTGCCCGGCATTGATGGCCACGAGGTCACCCGGCGCATCAAGGCCGACCGCACCAAGCCCTTCACCCCGGTGATGATCTTCTCGGCGATGGGCGACCTGGCCACCAGCGTGGCCAGCCTCGACGCGGGCGCCGACGACTTCCTGGTCAAGCCGGTCGAGATTGACGAGCTGTTGGCCCGCGTGCGGGCCATGATGCGGCTCCAGCGGGCCCAGCGCGGCCTGCAGCGGGCCCAGCGCAAGACCGAACTGCTCCTGCACCTCACCCGCGACCTGGGGGCCAGCCTCGACCTCGACGTGCTGCTGACCCGCTTCCTCGACCATCTGGCCGACGCGGTGGGCGCGATCAGGGCCTCGATTATCCTGACCGACTTCGAGGACGAGCGGACCCTCTGCTACTCGAGCAGCCGCAACCCGGCCACGCCGGTGCTCACCGACATCCTGCGCCACGGGGTGGCCGGCTGGGTGCTGCGCGAGCGGCTGCCCGTGGTCATCCACGACACGCGCCTCGACAGCCGCTGGCTGGCCGCCCACGAGTACCACTCGAGCGTGCGCGCCGTGGCCGCCATGCCGGTGCTGCGCGAAGGGCGCACCCTCGGCGTGATCACCCTGGTCCACCATACGCCCGGCTTCTTCAGCGACGAGCACGTCGAGCTGCTTAGCTCGGTGGCCGCCCAGAGCGCCGTGGCCCTCGAGAGCGCCCAGCTCTTCCGCCTGACCCAGCGCCAGAAGGAGCTGCTGGCCCGCCGGGCCGAGGAGCTGCGCAAGGTCAACGAGATCAACGCCTACCTGTCGGAGCTGATGGCCCCCGAGCAGGTGACGCGCCTGCTGGTCTACATGATCCAGCAGCAGTTCGGCTACCCCCAGGTCTGCCTGTTCATGCGCGACGGCGACGAGCTGGCCCTGCAGGCGGCGGCGGGGGGCCTGGGCGCCGGCGCGCCCGAGCCGACCAGCCTCACGGCGGCCTGCGGCCTCAACGCGTGGGCCCTGCAGCACCACCAGGTGGTGCGCGTTGACGACATCACGCGGGACGAGCGCTTCGGCGGGCCCTGGCCGGACGCGGCGCGCGTCCGCTCGCAGCTGGTGGTGCCGATCGTGCTGCGCCGCGAGGTGCTGGGCACCCTGGACGTGCGCAGCGCCGAGGTCGGGGCCTTCGGCAGCAACGACGAGGCGGTGCTGAGCGCGATCGCCAACCAGTTCAGCATCGCCCTGGGCAACGCCAGGCTGCTCGAGGACGAGCAGCAGCGCATCTTCCAGCTCAACCAGGTCAACAGGCTCTCGGTGGCGATCACGGCCCAGCTCGACGCCCCCCAGAACCTCCAGCTGGCCGCCGACGCCGTGGCCCGCATCTTCGCCGTGCGCCAGGCGGGGCTGGTGCTCTTCGGCGAGGGCGACCAGCAGGGGCAGGTGCTGGTGGCCATCCACGGCGACCCGACGCCCTACGACACCGACCTGACCAGGCTGATCTTCTCGCGCCCCGAGCTGCAGCCGGCGGTGGCCGCCATGCGCGAGCCCGAGCTGGTCCGGGGCCTGCGCGAGCGGCCGGGCTTCGCGGCCCTGCGGGGCTTCCTCGCCGCGCGCGGCATCGAGGACGTGCTGGTGGTGCCGCTCATGGCGGGCCTGCGCTCGCTCGGCGTGCTCTGCATTGACGCCACGGGCCGCGAGGAGGGCTTCGGGCGGGCCGACCTGGAGCTGGCGACCACGGTGGCCAGCCTGATCGTGCAGGTGATCGAGAACGCCCGGCTCTACCGGGTGGTGGCCGACGAGCGCTCGACGCTCAACGCGGTGCTGCGCGGCGCCGCCGACCCCATCCTGCTGGTGGGCCCCGAGCGCGAGCTGCTGCTGGCCAACAGGGCCGCCGAGGAGCACCTGGGCCTGCGCCTGAGCGAGAGCCGCGGGCGCCCGCTGCGGGCCTTCATCGAGGACGGGGCCTCGGCCCTGGCCCAGCTCATCCCCCTGCTCGACGGCCCGCACCAGGCCAACGGCGCCGCCGAGATCAGCGTGCCCGACGACGTGACCTACAGCGTGAGCGTGGCCCCCGTCCAGGGCGGCGACGAGCAGCCGATCGGCAAGGTGACCGTGCTGCGCGACATCAGCGCGATCAGGCGGCTGGAGCGCCAGGAGCGCGAGCGTGAGCGGGCGGTCTTCCGGCGCTACGTGTCGCCCCAGGTGGCCGAGCAGCTGCTGAGCGCGGGGGGCGCCTTCGGGCAGCCCACCGAGCGCGACGTGGCCGTGGTGATCTCCGACCTGCGCGGCTTCACCGCGATCACCGAGCGCACCGAGCCGCGGGTGCTGATCGAGCGCATCCTCAACCGCTACTTCACCGCCATGACCGAGGCCCTCTACGCCCACGACGGCACGATTGACAAGTTCCTCGGCGACGGCATCATCGGCGTCTTCGGCTCGCCGATCGCCCACCCTGACGACCCGCAGCGGGCCCTCGAGGCCGCCGTGACCATGCAGCGCCGCTTCGCCGAGCTGGCCGGCGAGTGGCGCGACGAGCTCGGCTACGCGATCGGTATGGGCGTTGGCGTCAGCTACGGGCGCGCCGTGGTCGGCAATGTCGGCTCGGAGCAGCGCCAGGACTACACGCTGATCGGCGACGTGGTCAACACCGCCTCGCGCCTCTCGGGCCTGGCCCGCGCCGGCCAGGTGATCGTCTCCTACCACCTGGCCGACGCCCTCCCCCGCGACTACGACCCGCCCTGGCCCCTGCGCCCCCTCGGCCCCGTCGAGCTCAAGGGCAAGCAGGAGCCCCACCTGATCTATGAGGTGGGGCAGTAGGGCCGCCCCGCGCTCCCCCTGTTAAATCACCTGACAACCTGCTGAAACATGACGCTCCCTCCTCGCTGTCTTGACAATCCGCTGTAAAATCTTTATCATACGCCCATTATTCGGCAGATCAGCACGTACACACAACCGCGC
This sequence comes from Chloroflexaceae bacterium, assembly GCA_035327325.1. GTDB lineage: Bacteria > Chloroflexota > Chloroflexia > Chloroflexales > Chloroflexaceae > CAIWXH01. The sequence goes on from DAOLDO010000393.1 coordinate 3,137, forward strand.
CCCGGCGCGCGGCGAGGAGTGACCGTTGATGACCCGCGGAGCCCGACCCCGAGGGCCGAGGCGCAGCCCCGCCGCCCTGCTCTTGCTGCTGCTGGCGGCCTTGCTGGCCGGGTGCAGCAGCCAGCCCGTCGTCCTGACGGGCACGATCACCGACGCCTACACCGGCGCCCCCATCCCCCAGGCGAGCGTCGTGATCGGCGAGACGACCGTCAACACCGACGCCGCGGGCGTGTTCAGCACGCCCAGCTGGCGCAAGTCCGACACGCTGGCGGTCAGCGCGCCCAACTACGAGGCCCTGAGCCTGCCGCTGGAGGGCCGCCCCGAGCTCGAGGCCAGCGACGCCCTGACGATCACGCTGAACACCGCGCTGCGCCCCAACACCCTGGAGGGCGTCGTCACCGACGCCTACACGGGCGACCCCGTGGCCGGGGCCGAGGTGGTGGCCAGCTTCAACGTGACCGACACGGTCAGGGCGACCACCGACGCCGAGGGGCGCTACAGCCTCGCCGGCCTGGCCGAGACGGTCAGCCTCGCGGTCGCGGCGCCCGACTACGCGCCGGCCGAGGCGACGGTCAGCCGGGCCACCAGCCAGGACCTGACCCTGCGCCCGAACGTGCTGGCCGGCACGGTGACCGACCGCTTCAGCGGCGCGGGCGTGGCCGGGGCCACGGTGAGCGTTGGCGCGGCCGAGGGCGTCACCGGCGACGACGGCGCCTACAGGGTCGAGGGCGTGCCCGAGGGCGCCACCAGCGTGATGATCAGCGCCGACGGCTACGCCACCCTCGAGCAGGAGCTTGGGCAGACCACCGGCCTCGACGCGGTGCTGCGCCCCGACACGCTCAGGGCGCGCCTGGTGGACGAGGACAGCGGCGAGCCGATCGCCAACGCGACGGTGATCGCCACCACCTCGCTGCCCGGCACCGACGTGGCCTTCACGCGCATTGACGGCAGCGACGACGGCGCGTTCACGCTCAAGGGCCTGCCCGAGCAGGGCTACGTGCAGATCCTCTCGCCCGGCTACGCCAAAGAGGTGATCGAGATCAAGCCGGGCAGCGTGCCCACCGAGATCGCCCTCGAGCGGTTCAGGGTCAAGGCCCTCTACGTCACCGCCGCGGTCGCCAGCTCGCCCGGCCTGATGGAGGAGTACATTGACCTGATCGAGCGCACCGAGCTGAACGCGATCGTGATTGACCTTAAGAGCGACCTGCGCGACGATCTGGGGCTGGTCTACTACGACTCGCAGGTGCCCCTGGCCCAGGAGCTCGGGCTCTCCCGGCCGTACATTGACATGGCGGGCCTGGTGCAGCGGCTCAAGGAGCAGGGCATCTACACGATCGCCCGCATCCAGCTCTTCTCGCACGACAACGTGCTCTCCGACGCGCGCCCAGAGTGGTCGATCCGCCTGCGCGAGACGGGCGAGGTCTACGCCGACTACCCTGGCCCGGGGATCCGCTACGCCTATCTCGACCCGACCAACGAGAACGTCTGGGACTACAACATCCAGCTCGGGGTCGAGGCGGCCCAGATGGGCTTCGACGAGGTCAACTACGACTACATCCGTTTCCCCGACTGGTTCGGCACGCGGGCCGAGTTCGCCGAGAAGTTGCTGTTCTCGGAGCCGCTCGACCCGGTGAACGACCCCGACCGCATGTTCGAGGTGATCACCGAGTTCATGGACAAGGCCCACAGGTCGGTCAACGGGGCCGGGGCGAAGATGTCAATTGACGTCTTCGGGCGGGTGGTGCTGGGCCGGTCGCTGACGATCGCCCAGGACATCAAGCGCATGGGCAGGTACACCGACTACATCGCGCCGATGCCCTACCCCTCGCTCTGGTGGCCGGGGGCCTTCGACATCGCGGACCCGGTGAGCGAGCCGTTCGCGGTGCTCGACGCGGCCAACGCCGCCGGGGTGGAGCAGATCGGCGGGCAGTACGCCCGGCTGCGCCCCTGGCTGCAGGACCACACCGACCCCTGGTCGTACAAGGTGGTGCGCTACGGTCCCGCCGAGGTGCGGGCCCAGATTGACGCGACCGAGAAGTACCCCGAGATTGACGGCTGGATGCTCTACGACTCGGCCAACGCCTACAGGGGCGCCTTCGGCGGCGCCGTGGAGCCCGAAAATTAGGGTGCTCCGGCGGAGATGAGCCCGTGGTTCTTTACCACGAAGCACACGAAGAACACGAGGGAAGCAAGCATGTGCCGAGCCGCCACTCTCCGCTCCAGCTTCACAAGACGCTCGGCCGAGCTGTTCACAGCACAGCTGTCCTCAAACCTTCGCGCTCTTCGTGGCCTTCGTGGTGAACATGAGCAGCCCTGATGCCGGGCTGCCCTAGGCGCAGCGCCTGCGCCCGGGCCGTCCAGGCCCCGCGGGGGCGGCACGCGAGGCGGAACCTATGCGACGAACTGCGGCCCCATGGCTTCTGCTTGCCCTCGCCCTCGCCCTCGGCGTGGCGGCGCTGCCCGCCGCGCCCGCCACGGCCCAGCAGCAGGGCCCCCAGGCCCGCGTCGGCGCCTGGACCCTGAGCGAGGTGGCCGACTGGCGGGCCGGCGGCGGCGCGGGCCTCCTGGTGACCAACAACGCCGGCGGTGAGCTGCGCCTGGCCGAGGGGGCGACCAGCGGCAGCTTCATCTCACAGCCCTTCGAGGCCGACTTCCCGCTCAACGCCGCGGGCGCCGTCTGGAGCGCCGAGGTAGTCGAGGGCACCGAGGTCCGCCTCGAGCTGCGGGCCCGCGCCACGCCCCCGGCGGGCGACCCCGAGGCCGGCTGGGGCCCCTGGCAGCCCCTCGTGGCGGGCGACGCGCGCTCCGAGGCCGATGACAGCGACGGGGCCTTCGCCACGCCCGACGTGGTGGCCCTGCCGCCCGGCAGCCAGTTCCTCCAGCTGCGCGCCTCGCTGGTCAGCACGGTGCCCCGGGCCTCGGCGATCCTGGATGAGGTGACGGTCAGCTACCTCGCCACGGCGCCGCAGGCGCCGGTCTTCGCCACGGGCCTGCCGCGCCGGCCCATCCTCTTCGGCGCCCAGACCCTCACGCCGCGCCCTGCGGCGATCGCCCGCGCCGACTGGAGCGGCCGCTCGCTGGCGGCCCAGCCCGCCCGCCGCGA
>DAOLDO010000394.1:0-6213 GCA_035327325.1 Chloroflexaceae bacterium
ATCATCGAGGCGAGCCGGCGCCTCAACAAGCTGGTGGACGAACTGCTCGACCACCCCCGCCTGGCCGAGGGCCACCTGTCCCTCGCCCGGCTGCCGCTCGACCTGGGCGAGCTGGTCGGCCGGGTGGCCGACGAGGTCAGGCCGACCCTTAGGCGACACAGCCTTCAGCTGAGCGACGGCGGCCCGCTGCCGATTATGGGCGACCCGATGCGGCTCGAGCAGGTGCTACTGAACCTGGTCGGCAACGCGGCCAAGTACAGCCCCGCGGGCGGGCCGATCGAGCTCGCCCTCGAGCGGGCCGAGCCGTGGGCGGTGGTGCGCGTGCGCGACCGCGGCATCGGCATCCCGGCAAGCGCCATGCCACAGCTCTTCCAGCAGTTCTACCGTGCGCCCAACGCGGTCGAGCAGCACATCCCCGGCATCGGCATCGGGCTGCACGTGGTCAAGGAGCTGATCGAGCGCCACGGCGGAACGATCGGCGTCGAGAGCGTGGAGGGCGAGGGCAGCACCTTCGTGGTGCGCCTGCCCCTGGCCGACGCGGCCCCGGCGGTCAGCTCGCCGGCGCATCAGGGCGACTCCCACGCTCCGCCGACGCGACCGTGAGGGCCGCCTCGCGGGCGCGCAGCAGCGGCAGCTCCAGGCTATCCCAGAGGGCCTGGTAGCTGGCCTCGATGATGTTCCGCGAGGCGCCGATGGTGGACCAGCGCTCGTCGCCGCGTGCGCTCTCGATCAGCACGCGGGGCGTGGCCGCCGTGCCGCGGTGCTCGTCAATGATGCGCACCTTGTAGTCCACCAGGCGCACCTCGGCCAGCATGGGGTAGTGGGGCAGCAGGGCCTTGCGGATCGCGGTGTCGAGGGCGTTGACCGGCCCGTCGCCCTCGGCGGCGGTGTGCATCAGCTCGTCGCCCACGCGCACCTTGACCGTAGCCTGGGAGGCGATCTCGCTGGCGCCGCGCTTCTCGACGATCACCGTGAAGTCGAGCAGCTCGAACGGGGGCGCGTAGTCGGCGGCGCTGCGGCGCACCAGCATCTCGAAGCTGCCCTCGGCGGCCTCGAACTGGAAGCCGCGGTGTTCCAGGTCCTTGATGCGCTGGACCACGGCCCGCTCGTTGCCGTTGAGGCGCAGGCCCAGCTCATCGGCGCGCACGCGCACATTGCCGCGGCCCGCCAGCTCGCTGACCACCACACGCTTCTGGTTGCCGACCAGAGCCGGGTCAATATGCTGGTAGCTGGCCTCGAGCTTCTCGACCGCGGCGACGTGGATGCCGCCCTTGTGGGCGAAGGCGCTGCGCCCCACGTAGGCCGCGTGGTGGTCGGGGTTGAGGTTGGCGACGGCGGCGACGAAGTGGGACAGCTCGCTGAGCCGGCGCAGCTGCGCGGGGGGCACGCAGCTGTGGCCGAGCTTGAGCTGGAGGTTGGCAATCAGCGGGATGAGGTCCATGTTGCCGCAGCGCTCGCCGTAGCCGTTGACCGTGCCCTGCACGTGGGCCGCGCCCTCGGCGACGGCGGCCATGGCGTTGGCGACCGCGAGGGCCCCGTCGTTGTGCGTGTGGATGCCGATCTGCACCTGCTCGCCCAGGCGCCCGCGCACCGCCCGGACCATCTCGGCCACCTCGCCGGGCAGCGAGCCGCCGTTGGTATCGCAGAGCACGACCACGTCGGCGCCGGCGCGGGCCGCGGCCTCGACCGTGGCCAGGGCGTAGGCCGGGTCGAGCTTGTGGCCGTCGAAGAAGTGCTCGGCGTCGTAGACCACCTCCTTGCCCATGCCCTTGAAGAAGGCCACGCTGTCGGCGATCATGGCCAGGTTCTCGTCGCGGGTGGTCTCGAGGACCCGCTCGACGTGGAGCGCCGAGCTCTTGCCGACCAGGGTGACGACGGGGGTGGCGGCCCTGACCAGGGCCAGGATATTGGGGTCGCCCTCGCAGCGGCCGCCAGCGTGGCGGGTGGCGCCGAAGGCGGCGACGCGGGCGTGGCGCAGGCCGAGCTCGCCGACCCGCGCGAAGAACTCGGCGTCCTTGGGGTTCGAGCCGGGCCAGCCGCCCTCGATGTAGTGGACGCCCAGCTCGTCGAGGGCGCGGGCGATCTTCAGCTTGTCCTCGCACGAGAGCGAGAGGCCCTCGCGCTGAGCGCCGTCGCGGAGGGTCGTATCGTAGAGGCGGATCTGCACGCTCTTGCTCCTTAGGCGAGGCTCCCGATGGGCTCAGTGCGCTTGACGGTCGCCGCAGACCTCACCCCCGCCTCGCTCCGCTCGGCTCCCCCTCTCCTGCAGGAGAGGGGGCAGGGGGGTGAGGTCTGCGCCAGCGGGGGTAGCTGCCGAAGACCTTGAACATCCCCGCGCGGGCCCTGACCCGGTCGAGGGCCCTGGCCACGTGGGCGTCCTCGCGGTGGCCGTTGACGTCCACCAGGAAGATGTACTGCCCGAGCACGGCCTTGGAGGGGCGCGACTCGAGCTTGGTCATGTTGATCTGCTCGTCGGCGAGCTCGAGCAGGGCGCCGACCAGGGTGCCCGCCCGGTCCTCGGCGAAGCCGAAGCAGAAGCTGGTCTTGTCGTCGCCGGTGGGCGGCGCGTCGTAGCGGGCCAGGGCGATGAAGCGGGTCACGTTGCTGAGGTTATCGGCGATATCGCGGGCGAGCACGGCGGCCCCGTTCAGCTCGGCGGCGCGGGCGGTGCTGATCGCGGCGGCGGGGCGCTCGTCGGCGAGGGCCTCGGAGGGGGCGGCGCTGTTGGAGAGGGAGGCGACGGTGGCGACGCCGGGGAGGCAGCGCTCGACGAACTTGCGGCACTGGCCGAGGCTCTGGGGGTGGGCGTAGAGCACCCGTACGTCGGCGAGGCTTACGCCATGGCGAGCGACGAGGCACTGCCGGATCGGGATGACCACCTCGCCGGCGATCTGCAGGCTGGTCTCGTGGATCAGCAGGTCGAGGGTGTAGTTGACGCTGCCCTCCAGCAGGTTCTCGATTGGCAGCACGCCGACCCCGGCCGCGGCCGTCTCGATCGCGGTGACGACGGCGGGGATGCTGGCCAGGGGCAGCAGGCCCACATCCGGCCTGCCGCCCGCCCAGGCGAGGGCGGCCTCTTCGCTGAACGACCCGGGCGGGCCGAGGTAGGCGATCTGTTCCATAAGGTTTTCGACCGAACCTTTAACCACGAAGGCCACGAAGAGCGCGAAGACGCGAGAGACGCTCTGCTGCTGAGAATCCGCCTGAGCCGCTCGCCTGGCTCACGCTGAGGGCTCTGGCGCCGGGCGTCCTCCCACCCTTCGCGTCCTTCGTGCGCTTCGTGGTAAAAAAGCAGCCGCCCATCGCTGCCGACGCGCCCTAATCGGTCGTGTAGCCCGCGGCGTAGGCGACGGCCTCGGCCTTGATGCGCTCCTGGCGGGCGGCGAGCATCTTGTTGAGGGCGGCCATATAGGCGTGGGCGGCGGCGACGATGGTGTCGGTGTCCACGCCGTAGCCGCTGTAGATGCGCGGGGCGGTGCGGCGGCCGGTGAGCAGCGTGGTGGTGCTGGAGCTGTCGCCCATGCCCTCGCGCGCGCCGTCGGGGGCGTCGGGGGCGCCCTGCTCGCGGATCCGCACCGTCACCTCGGCCACGGCGTCGAGGCCGGCCGTGATCGCGTTGATCGAGAACTCCATCAGCTCGTTGGGGCGCTGGATGATCCGGTTGATCGCCTGGTAGATCGCGTCCACCGGGCCGGTGCCCTGGCCGCTGTCCACGTGGACCTGGCCGTCGGGGCCGATCAGGCGCACGGTGGCGGTCGGGATCATGCCGCTGCCCGAGCCGTACTGCACATGGTCGAGCCGGTAGATCTCGGTGGCGTGCTGCAGCTCGCCGGCGACCAGGGCCTCGATGTCGCGGTCGTCCACCCGCTTCTTGCGGTCGCAGAGATCCTTGAAGCGCTGGAAGAGGTGCTGAAACTCGTCCTCGCTCTCGAGCTCGACGCCCATCGCGTTGAGCTTGGTGCGGAAGGCGTGGCGGCCCGAGTGCTTGCCGAGGATCAGCTCGTTGCCGTCGAGGCCGACGGTCTCGGCGCTCATGATCTCGTAGGTCTGACGGTGCTTCAGGACGCCGTCCTGGTGGATGCCGGACTCGTGGGCGAAGGCGTTGGCGCCGACGATGGCCTTGTTGGGCGGCACGGGCACGCCGATGAAGCTGCTGACCAGGCGCGAGCTGCGGGCGAGCTCGTGGGTATTGACCCTGGTTTGCACGCCGTAGAACTGGCCGCGGGTGTGGATGGCCATGACCACCTCCTCGAGGGAGGCGTTGCCGGCGCGCTCGCCGATGCCGTTGATCGTACACTCAACCTGGCGGGCACCGGCGCGCACGCCGGCCAGGGAGTTGGCGACGGCGACGCCGAGGTCATCGTGGCAGTGGGTGGAGAGCACGCAGCGCTCTATGCCGGGCACGTTATCGGCCAGGTCCTTGATCATCGCGCCGTACTCGTCGGGGGTGAGGTAGCCGACGGTGTCGGGGATGTTCAGGGTGGTGGCGCCGGCCTCGACGGCGACGGCCACGGCCTCCCGCAGGAAGGTGGAGTCGCTGCGCCCGGCGTCCATCGGCGAGAACTCGACATCGTCGCAGAGCGAGCGGGCGAAGCCGACCATCTCGCGGATAATCTCCAGGCACTGCGCGCGGGTCTTGCGGAACTGGTGCTCGAGATGGATGTCCGAGGTGGACATGAAGGTGTGGATACGCTTCCTGGCCGCCGGCTGGATGGCGCCCCAGGCCTTCTCGATATCGTCGCGGTTGGCGCGGGCCAGGCCGGCGATCACGGGGCCGTCGGGGGTGCCGACCTCGCGGGCGATCTCGTGCACGGCGGCCCAGTCGCCGGGGGAGGCGGCGGGGAAGCCGGCCTCGATGATGTCCACGCCGAGGCGGGCCAGCTGGCGGGCTACCTCGAGCTTCTCCTCCAGGGTCATCGTGCAGCCGGGGGCCTGCTCGCCGTCCCTCAGCGTCGTATCGAAGATCCGTACGTGCGACTCCATAAGGGCGCTACTCCTGGTAGAGGGACCAGGGGAGAGCCGGGCCTCCCCTGACGCCCTACCCTCTCTAGGCCCCCCCGGAACCGGGGGTCACCTCGCGCGGGTTGACGAACGGCATCATGCGGCGCAGCTCCAGGCCGATCTGCTCGATCGGGTGCGCGACATCGCGCTTGCGATTGGCGTTGAAGCGGGGGCGGCCGGTGGCGTTCTCGTCGATCCAGTCCTCGGCGAAGGCGCCGGACTGGATGTCGGCGAGGATCTGCTTCATGGCGCGGCGGGTCTCGTCGGTGATGATCTTGGGGCCGGCGGTGTAGTCGCCCCATTCGGCGGTGTCGGAGACCGAGTAGCGCATGTAGTTGAGGCCGCCCTGGTAGAACAGGTCAACGATCAGCTTGAGCTCGTGCATGCACTCGAAGTAGGCCACCTCGGGCTGGTAGCCGGCCTCGACCAGGGTCTCGAAGGCCGTCTTGACCAGAGCGGAGACACCGCCGCAGAGCACGACCTGCTCGCCGAAGAGATCGGTCTCGGTCTCCTCGGCGAAGGTGGTGGTGAGCACGCCGGCGCGGGTCGAGCCGAGGCCCTTGGCGTAGGCCAGGGCGTCCTGCATGGCGCCGCCCGTGGCGTCCTGCTGGACGGCGACGAGGGCGGGCACGCCGCCGCCCTGCTCGTAGACCTCGCGGACGCGGTGGCCGGGGGCCTTGGGGGCGACCATGCTGACGTCAATGCCGGCGGGGGGGATGATCTGGCCGAAGCGGATATTGAAGCCGTGGGCGAACATCAGGGTCTTGCCGGGCTCCATGTGGGGGGCGATGTGGTCACGATAGATGTCGGCCTGGCCGATGTCGGGGGTGAGGATCATAACCATCTGGGCCTCGCGGGCGGCGTCGGCGACGCTCATGGCCCTGAGGCCGGCGGCCTCGACCTTGGCCCAGCTCTTCGAGCCGGGGTAGAGGCCGACGCGCACGTCGAGGCCGCTGTCGGCGAGGTTGCGGGCGTGGGCGTGGCCCTGGCTGCCGAAGCCGACGATCGCGATCGGCTTGCCCCTGAGGCGCTCGAGGTCGGCCTGCTTGTCGTAGAAGAGCTCCGCCATGGGTGTGTCTGTTCCTTCTCCGCGTGGCGCGGGTGCTTGGCGAGGGCCAGGCCCTCAAAAGAGTGTGAGAAGCATATCTTCTCGGAGGGGCTACGCCCCTCCGGGCCTCCCCGAAAAACAGACTGGAGGGGTCGCCCCCTCCA
>DAOLDO010000395.1:0-6191 GCA_035327325.1 Chloroflexaceae bacterium
GCGGGACTGGATGATCTCGATCGCGGCCTCGCTGAGGTGCTCGAGGGTGGCGACCACTTCGGGCTGGCCTGCCCGCTGGGCCGCGGCGGCATTGGCCGAGAGCACCATCAGGAAGGCCTCGTCAACCCGGTCGGCCCGCTCGTGGAGGGCGGCCAGGGGGTCGGGCGCCTCGAACACCTCGCGCAGGGTCATGCTGCCGGCCTCGAACAGCTCCTGGGCCTTGCTGTCGAGCTCCTCGACGATGGCGAGGATGCGGGCGCGGCGCGCGGTGAGCTGTCCGGCCGAGGCGCTGTCGCCGGCGGCCTCGGCCGCCTCGATGCGGGCGGTCAGGGCCGCGAAGAAGGCGTAGTCAATCAGCTCGCGCCGCTCGGCCACGGCCAGCTCGAGCTCCTCGTCGCTCGCGGCGACCAGCTCGTCCACCGCGGCGTCAACCTCGGCGTCGTCGGGGGCGCCCTCCTCGCCAATGCGCTCGGCCAGGCGCTCGCGCAGCTGCTCGAGCAGGGCGCGGGACTCGGCCTGCTCGGGGGGGGTGGCCTCGACGAAGGCGGCCAGGGTGGCGAAGAGCTCGGGGGTCAGCTCGGCCTGGCGCTCGGCGACCAGGGCGTCGAACTGCTCCTCGTCGGCGAGGGCGTCGGCCAGGAGGCTGATCAGCTCGACGTGGGCCCGCTGGCGGTCCAGCGTCTCGCGGCTGATCCCGTCGGCCTCGAGCACCGCGTCGAGCAGCGAGGGCAGGGTCAGGAAGCGCCTGGGCGCGAGCAGGTGGGCCCGCGGCGCCTCGGGGGGCAGCGAGCGCAGGAGAAAGCTGGTAGCCTCGCCGACGAAGCGCTCCTGCTCCTCGGGGCGGCTGTTCAGCTCCTGGGGGAAGTAGACCAGGCAGAGCTGCTTCTCGGCGTCGTGGTAGACCAGCGGCGCGCCGAGCATGCTGGCGGTGCGGCAGTTGGGGCAGACGGCCACGTTGAGCTGGCCGCTCAGCAGGGCGGCCTTCAGCTCGGGCTGCTGGGTGACGTCCACCAGGGTATAGATGCCGGCGCGGAAGGGCGTGCCGCAGTTGGGGCAGGTGAGCTGCACGGGCTGGGGGGCGACCGGGGGCATAGTCAATCTCCCGCAGGCGACGGGCGGACCACTCCGCCGCCGGCTGCGTATCACTAAAGGGAGATTATACCAGAGGAGGCCAGGAGGTCGGGAGAAGGCCCGGCCAGGGGGGCTTGACAATTCCTGGCGTTGTGCTACTATGGAAGAACTTCCATATGGAAACTCTTCCATAGCAATGAAGGCCGCAGGTGAGTATGGCCAGGACGACGATCTATGATGTAGCGAAGGAGGCCGGCGTCGGCATAGGCACCGTCTCGCGCGTGCTCAATGCGTCTGAGCAGGTCAACCCCGAGACCCGCGCCCGGGTCCTGGCCGCCATTGATACGCTGGGCTTCGTCCCCAAGTTCGAGGCCCTGGCCCGGGCGCGCAAGCAGGTCGGCCGGATCGGGGTCCTGACGCCATTCTTCACCTCCGACTCGTTTGTGGACCGTCTCCGCGGCGTGGTCGCGGCCCTGACGGCGCTCCCCTTCGAGCTGGTCGTCTATGACGTTGCCTCCGAGGCCCAGCGCGACGGCTACCTGACCAACCTGGCCCTCACCAACCGGGTTGACGGCCTGATCGTGATCGGCCTGCCTTTCGATACAGCGACAGCCCTGCGCCTGCTGAGCAATAACCTGCCGACCGTCGCCGTGCTGCCCGCGAGCGATACAGTGCACCCCGCGCTCACGCGGATCGTGCACGACGACGCCGTGGGCGGGCAGCTGGCCGCGGAGTATCTGCTCGCGCGGGGGTATAGCCGCCCGGGCTACATCGGCGACACCGACATCCCCGCGTTCACCGGCACGAGCGGCGACCACAAGCTCGGGCGCTTTCGCGAGACGCTCGCCCGCGCCGGCGTCGCGCTCCCGGAGACCTACGTCGGCCTCGCTCCATTTGGGATGGAGCCGGCCCGGCAGCAGGCGCACCGACTCCTCGGCCTCCCGACCCCGCCGACGGCGATCTTCGCGGGGAGCGATACCCAGGCCTTTGGGGTGATCCGGGCCGCCCGCGAGCGCGGCTTGCGGGTGCCCGAGGATGTGGCGGTCATGGGCTTCGACGATATCGAGCACGCGGAAGCCTTCGGCCTGACGACGGTCGATCAGCAGCTCAAGGCGTCGGGGCGGCGCGCCGTTGAAGAGCTGCTGGCTATGCTTGACGACCCTGAGCGCCCGGCCCGGCAGATTGACCTCCCCTTCACCTTGCGGCCCCGGGTCACCGCGTAGCAGCCCGGGCGAGCCTGCGGGCTACTCGTCAAAGAGTGAAACGCCTCTTTGGAAGAGTTTCCATACACCTGAGTGTGCTTGGAAGAGTTTCCAGTAGCGCCCCGATCTCTCCCCGGGCAAAGCCTGCCCGCCCATTGTGTCGCCCGCGTCCAGGCATGGGCCCTGACGCCGGAAAGAAAGGAGGAGGAGCTGTCTTAAGGCCGCCCCCGGCGCCCCGATCGTGTCCCTCGTTTGCGCGACACCGACAGTATGGAGGAATGAACCTATGCGAACCAACGGCGCCTCGATCGTCGCCCTCCTGCTCCTCGTCACCCTGAGCCTTGCCGCCTGCGGTGGCTCCACCCAGAGCCCCCCGGCCGCCCCGGCGGCCGACAGCCCCACCGTCGCGCCCGCGGCCCCCGCCGCCCCCGGCGCGGACACCGGCACGATCAACATCCTCGGCGCCTACCAGGGCAACGCCGAGGCGGCCTTCACCAGGGTGATCGAGCAGTTCGAGGCCGCCAACCCCGGCATAGACGTGGTCTACAGCGGTGTGGGCGACATTGACACGCAGATCGTCGTCAAGGTGCAGGCCGGCGACATCCCCGACATCGCCGTGCTGCCGCAGCCCGGCGGCATGGTTCGCCTGGCCCGCCAGGGCCGGCTGGCGCCGCTCTGGCCCGAGGCCGTGGTCGCCATGGACGAGACCTACGCCCCGTTCTGGAAGGACCTCGGCACGGTTGACGGCGAGCTCTACGGCCTGGTCTACAGCGTCTACCCCAAGGGCTTCGTCTGGTACAACAAGCCCGCCTTCGCGGCGGCCGGCTACAGCGTGCCGACCACCTGGGAGGAGCTCAAGGCCCTGACCGCGCAGATGAAGGCCTCCGGCGTGGCGCCGTGGTGCGAGGGCATCGAGGCCGAGCAGGCCACCGGCTGGAAGGGCACGGACTGGATCGAGAACATCATGCTGCGCACCCAGCCCGTCGAGAAGTACGACGAGTGGGTCGCGGGCACGCTGCCCTTCAGCTCGCCCGAGGTCAAGAACGCCTTCAACATCCTGAGCGAGATCTGGTTCGACCCCACAGAGGTCTACGGCGGCCAGCAGACGATCGTGCTGACGGGCGTGCCCGACGCGGCCAACTTCCTCTTCAACGAGCCGCCGAGTTGCTGGCTGCACATGCAGGGCGGCTTCGTGACCGGCTTCTTCGGCGACGCGGTCAAGGCGGACCTGGACAACCAGGTGGGCACCTTCGTGCTGCCCCCGATTGACCCGGCCGTGACGCCGGCCCTGCTGGTCGGCGGCGACACCTTCATGGTCTTCAACGGCAAGGACCGCCCGGAGGTGCGCACGTTCATCGAGTTCCTGACCACGGCCGAGTCGACGGCCCCGTGGGCCGCGGCGGGCGGCGCGGTCTTCCCGCACCAGGGCCAGGACTTCGCCCTGTACCCGACCGGGATCGAGGGGACGCTGGCCCAGACCGTCGCCGAGGCCGAGGCGGCGCGCTTCGACGGCTCGGACCAGATGGACGCGGCGGTCAACGCGGCCTTCTGGAAGGGCGTCACCGACTGGGCGAGCGGCAGCCGCGACCTGGACGGGGCGCTCGCCGATATTGACGCGGCCCAGCCGAAGTAGCCCGGGTCCGGCGGGGGGCGAGCCGACGCCACGGCTCGCCCCACCCGCTCAACGATGCTCCGATCGAAGGTAGCTGAAGGAGGAGGCTCATGGCACAATCGGTAGAGCTCGAGCGGGACCAGGAGGAGACGCGGCCAGGGGGGCCGCAGGCGTGGCTCTCGACCACGCTCGGGCGCATCCTGGTCTCGCTGTTCGTGCCGCTGGTCACCTTTGTCGTCCTCTGGCAGGTCTTTCTCTTCCTGCGCGACGCGCAGATCCCGCTGTGGATCACGGCGCTGATCGCGATCGTCTGGGGCGTCGGCGGCGTGCTCGTGCTCTTTTCGATCTCCAACTACGTGATCGAGCAGCTGCCGAACATCTGGCGCCGCCGGCTCACGCCCTTCGTCTTCGTCGGGCCGGCCCTGGCCATCCTGTCCTGGTACCTGGTCCTGCCCACGCTCCGCTCCCTCTACGCCAGCTTCTTCGACTCCAGCGGCGCGACCTTCGTCGGGCTCGCCAACTACATCTACGCCTTCACCAGCCAGGAGATGCTCCAGTCCTACCGCAACAACTTCCTCTTCTGGCTGATCTTCGGCACCGCCTTCAGCGTCAGCTTCGGCCTGGTGATCGCCGTGCTGGCCGACCGGCTCGACCCGGTCTCCGAGCTGGTCTGCAAGACGCTGATCTTCATGCCGATGGTGATCTCGGGGGTGGCGGCCTCGGTGATCTGGAAGTTCATCTACGAGTTCAGGCCGCCGGGGGCGCCGCAGATCGGCCTGCTCAACGGCCTCATGGCGGCGTTCGGGGGGCAGCCCCAGGGGTGGCTGCTGCTCCAGCCCTGGAACAACCTGATGCTGGTGGCGATCCTGATCTGGCTGCAGACCGGCTACGCCATGGTCATCCTCTCCGCGGCGATCAAGGGCGTGCCGGCCGACCTCTACGAGGCCGGGCGCATTGACGGCGCGACGGAGCTCCAGATCTTCCGCAGCATCACCGTGCCCTCCATCCAGGGGGCGCTGATCACCGTGGCCACCACGACCCTGCTAGGCACGCTCAAGGTCTTCGACATCGTGCAGTCAATGACCGGCGGCAACTTCGGCACCCAGGTGATCGCCAACGTGCAGTTCGTGCAGCTGTTCCGCCTGGTGGAGAACGGCCGCGCGGCGGCGATCGCGATCGTGCTGCTGGTGGCGGTGCTGCCGGTGATGTACTACAACCTGCGCCAGTTCGGCAACCAGACGGAGGCTTTCTGATGAGCGCACCAGCGGTATCGGCGAGCGCCCCCGGCTCGCGGAGGGCCCCAGTTCGCCCCGGCAGGATCGTGGTCTACGCGGTGATGTTCGCGCTCACCGCCCTGTGGGTCATCCCGACCCTCGGCCTGCTGATCAGCTCGTTCCGGCCCGCCGACGACGTGCGGGGCTCGGGCTGGTGGACCGTGATCACCAACCCCGCTGAGGCCCGCTTCACCACCGACAACTACCGCATCCTGCTCGGGATGCCGCGCGAGGGCGAGAGCGCGCCCTCGGCGCAGTACAACATTGACCTGGGTCGGGCGGTGCTCAACACGATCACGATCGCGCTGCCGGCGACGATCATCCCCATCCTGATCGCCGCCTTCGCCGCCTACGGCTTCGCCTGGATCCGCTTCCCGGGGCGGCGGCTGCTCTTCATCCTGGTGGTGGCGCTGCTGGTGGTGCCGCTCCAGATCTCGCTGGTGCCGATCCTGCGCGACTACGTGCGGCTCGAGCTGGGCGGCACCTACCTGGGCGTGTGGCTGGCCCACACCGGCTTTGGCCTGCCCCTGGCGGTCTACCTGCTCTACAACTACATCTCGACCATCCCGCGCGACATCTTCGAGTCGGCCTTCCTCGACGGCGCCACCCACTTCACGATCTTCACGCGCCTGATCCTGCCGCTCTCGGTGCCCGCCCTGGCCTCGTTCGCGATCTTCCAGTTCCTCTGGACCTGGAACGACCTGCTGGTGGCCCTGGTCTTTCTGGGCGCCCAGCCGCAGGTGCAGGTCCTGACCCAGCGGCTGCTGGGCCTGATGGGCCAGTACGGCCAGGACTGGCACCTGCTCACCGCCGGGGCCTTCATCTCGATGGTCATCCCGCTGATCGTCTTCTTCTCGCTCCAGCGCTTCTTCGTGCGCGGGATGATGGCCGGCTCGGTCAAGGGGTAGGGTTCGTACCCAAGGTACGCTGTTCCCCGCCAGGAAGGCGGATAAGGTTCGTGGGCGCTTTACAGTTCGGCGCCGCCGCAGACCTCACCCCCCTGCCCCCTCTCCGTTGCGGAGAGGGGGAGCC
>DAOLDO010000396.1:0-6173 GCA_035327325.1 Chloroflexaceae bacterium
TAGGACGATGACAGATCTGCTCGGTGGCGATGGCGAGGTGGGCCGGCTCGCGCGCGGGCTCGACTGGGCGAGCACGCCCCTCGGGCCGCCGGAGGCGTGGCCGCAGAGCCTGCGCTCCGCCGCGAGCATCTGCCTGGGCTCGCCCCTCCCTGCCGCGCTCTTCTGGGGCCCGCGGCTCGCCCTGCTCTACAACGATGCATGGGGCCGCCTCATGGGCGAGCGCCACCCGGCGGCCCTGGGGCGCTCCGGCCCCGCGGCCTGGCCCGAGCTCTGGCCCGCCCTCGGCCCCCACGTCGAGGCGGTACTCCGGACGGGCGCCGGCGCCGCGCACCACGACCAGCCGGTCCCGCCGGGACTGGGCGGCCCCGCCGGGGGGGGGCGCTTCAGCTTCAGCTTCAGCCCGGTCGCCGGCGAGGACGGGGCCGTCGCCGGCGTGCTCGGCGTCGCCGTCGAAAGCGAGCGCCTCCCGCTGGCCGAGGCCAGGGCCGCCCGCGACGGCCTCGAGCGCATGCTCAACCAGCTCAACGACCACTACGTCGCCTACGACCGCGACTGGCGCTACGTCTTCGTCAACACCAGGGCCGCCGAGGTGCTCGGCCTGCCCGTCGAGCAGCTCCTGGGGCGCCGGATCTGGGACCTGTTCCCCGACGCCGTCGGCAACGACTACTACCACGCCGTCCACCGCGCCCTGGACGAGCAGCGCGACCTGGTGCTCGAGTTTTTCTACGAGCCCTTCGGTCGCTGGTTTGAGAACCGGATCTACGCCGGGCCCGAGGGGGTCTCGGTGCTCGGCACCGACATCACCGAGCGCAAGCGGGCCGAGACGGCCCTGCGCGACGGCGAGGCGCGCGTGCAGCTGGCGATGCGCGCCAACCGCATGGTCACCTGGGAGTGGGACGTGCGCGCCGACCGCATCACGACGAGCGCCGGCTTCCCCCAGGTCTACGGCCTGCCCGCTCTGGCCGGCGCGGCGGAGGGGTTCGCCCTCGTCTTCCCCGAGGACAGGGCGGCCCACCTGGCCAGGGTGCAGCGCGTCGCCGCCGAGGGCGGGGAGTACCACTCCGAGTTCCGCATCACCCGCCCCGACAATGGCCAGGTCGCCTGGCTCGAGGAGCGCGCCACGGCCATCCTCGACGGCGACGGGCGCGTGCAGCGGCTCGTCGGCGTGACCCTCGACATGACGGCGCGCAAGCAGACCGAGCTCAACCTGACTTTTCTCGCCGACCTGGGCGAGGATCTGGCGCGGCTGGCGAGCATTGATGAGCTGATGGGGGTGGTCGGCGCCAAGCTCGGGGCCCACCTCGGGCTCTCGATGTGCGCCTTCTGCGTGATTGACGAGGCCGCCGACGAGATGCTGATCGCGCACGAGTGGCGCCGCGACGGCCAGGCGAGCCCGGCCGGCCCCTACCGCGTCTCGGATCTCGTCAGCGACGCCTTTCAGGAGGCCGCCCGCGCGGGCGAGCTGATCATGGTGCGCGACACCCGGGCCGACCCGCTGGTGGACGCGGGGCGCTACGCGGCCCGCGGCATCGGGGCCTTCGTTAGCGTGCCCCTGATCCGCGACGGTCAGTGGCTGTTCCTGCTCACCGCCTACGATGCCGCGCCGCGGGCCTGGCAGGACGCCGAGCTCGCCCTCTTCCGCGAGGTGACGACCCGCATCTGGACCAGCCTCGAGCGCCGCCGCGCCGAGCAGGCCCTGCGCGAGTCGGAGGCCCGCTACCGCACCCTGTTCACCTCGATTGACGAGGGCTTCTGCGTCATCGAGCTGATCTTCGAGGGCGACGCGCCGGTTGACTACCGCTTCATCGAGATCAACCCCACCTTCGAGCACCAGACCGGCCTGCGCGACGCCGAGGGCCGCACCGCCCGCGAGCTCGTTCCCGACCTCGAGGCCAAGTGGTTCGCGATCTACGGCGGCGTGGCCCAGACCGGCCAGCCCGTGCGCTTCGTGGACGGCTCGGAGGCCATGGGTCGCTGGTTCGATGTCTACGCCTTCCGCATCGGCGGCCCGGCCAGCCGCCGCGTCGCCCTCCTGTTCAACGACATCACCGAGCGCAAGCGCCACGAGCGCAACGCCGCCTTCCTCGCCGGGGTCAGCGAGGACCTGGCCGACCTCTCCTCCAGCGACGCGATCATGCGCCTGGCCGCGGAGCGGATCGGTCGCCACTTTGGCGTGGCCCACTGCGCCTTCGCCGAGTTCGACCCGGTCGCCAACAGCGCCGTGGTCCAGTACGACTGGCGCGGCGACCAGGGCGCCCGCGACCTCGCCGGCATGCACCGCCTGTCCGCCTCGGCCGCCGCCACCTTCCGCGACGCGCTGCGGTCCGGCGCCACGGTCGTCGTGAGCGATGTCGCCGCCGACCCGCGCACGGCCCCCGCCGCCGAGAGCTACCGCGCCCTCAAGATCGGCTCGCTGCTCAAGGCGCCGCACCTGCGCGACGGCCAACTGCGGGCGGTGCTCATGCTCTACAGGCCCGAGCCCTACAGCTGGCGCGACGACGAGGTCGAGCTGCTGCGCGAGCTGATCGCCCGGGTCTGCACGCGCATTGA
This sequence comes from Chloroflexaceae bacterium, assembly GCA_035327325.1. GTDB lineage: Bacteria > Chloroflexota > Chloroflexia > Chloroflexales > Chloroflexaceae > CAIWXH01. The sequence goes on from DAOLDO010000396.1 coordinate 2,551, forward strand.
CCGGGCCAGGGCCGAGGAGCGCCTGCGCGCCTTGCAGGATGTGACCGCGAGCTTCGCCGCGGCCCCGACCCTCGCCGACGTCGGCCGCGTCGTCCTGGGCGAGCTCACGGTGGCCCTCGGGGCCCACCGGGCCAACCTGCGCCTGGTCGCCGACGAGGGGCTGGTGCTCGAGCAACGCCTGCGCAGCGACCCCGGGCGCGCGCGCGACGACCTGGCCGCGGCCGTCCTGCCCCTCGAGGCCGACCACCCGGCCGCCGAGGCCCTGCGCCGCGGCGAGGCCCTCTTCTTCGGCGAGGCCCAGGCCCTCGTCCGAGGCTACCCCGGCCTCGCCCCGCTGATCGACCGCCACGGCGTCCAGGCTCACGCCGACCTGCCGCTGCGGCGCGGCGACGAGTGCTTCGGCGTGCTCAGCCTGAGCTTCCCCGCCCACCACGCCTGGGACGAGGGCGAGCGGGCCTTCGCTCTGGCCCTGGCCGACCGGGCGGCCGTGGCCTACGAGCGCGCCCGGCTCTTCGAGGCCGAGCGCCGCGCCCGCGAGCGCGCCGAGCGCCTCCAGGCCGTCACCGCCGCCCTGAGCGGCGCCGCGACCCCCGAGGCCGTGTACGAGGTCGTGCTCACCCACGGCCTCGGGCCGATCAAGGGGCACCCCGCCGCCGACCACGAACTGACGGCCCGCACGGGCACGCTGTACCTGCTGGAGGCCGACACGCTGACCCTGGCCGGCTCGCGCCGGTCGAACCCGGCCCTGCTCGAGCGCTACCATAGCTTCCCGCTCGCCGCCCCCGTCCCCGCGGCCGAGGCCGCCCGGAGCGGCAGCCCGGTCTGGATCCGCTCGCGGGCCGAGTTCGCGCGGCGCTACCCTCACCTGGAGGAGCAGATCGAGCAGCTCGGGGCCCAGGCGGCCGCGAGCGTCCCCCTGATGATCGACGGCCGGGTCCTGGGCGTGCTCAATGTCACCTTCGCCGCGCCCCTGGTCTTCGACGAGGCCGAGCGCGGGCTGCTGCTCGCCATGGTGGACCAGGCCGCCCAGGCCCTCGAGCGCGGTCGCCTGCTCACCAGCCTCCACTACTCCGAGGAGCGCTACCGCCGCCTGGTCGAGGCCAGCGCCCAGATCGTCTGGCGCGCCGACGGGGACGGTCGGCTGATAGACCGCCGGGCCCGCTGGGGCGCGATGAGCGGGCTGCCCCTGGACGAGCTGCCCGCCGAGCCCCTCGACCTGGTGCACCCCGACGACCGGGCCGTCGGCGACCAGATCTGGCGCCAGGCCGTGGCGACAAAGCAGGCCCTGAGCTTCGAGCAGCGCGTCCGCTGGGCGGGCGGCGGCTACCGCCACTGGCAGGTGCGGGCCGCCCCCGTGCTCGAGCCCGACGGGCGCGTGCGCGAGTGGATCGGCACCGACACCGATATCACCGAGCGCAAGCAGGCCGAGCGCGAGCGCGAGCACCTCCTCGCCCGCGAGCAGGAGCTGCGCCAGCAGGCCGAGGCGGCCAACAGGCTCAAGGACGAGTTCCTCGCCACCGTCAGCCACGAGCTGCGCACCCCCCTGACCGCCTTCCTCGGCTACGCCCAGCTGCTGCAGATGCGCCGCCGCGACGAGGCCTACGTCGCCCGCACCGTCGAGAAGATGGTGCGCAGCGCCAAGGCCCAGGCCCAGCTGATCGAGGACCTGCTCGATATCTCGCGCATCGTCAGCGGCAAGCTGCGCCTCGACGCCCGGTCCCTCGGCCTCGCCGGCGTCGTGCGCGCCGCCCTCGATACGGTCCGCCCCGCCGCCGACGCGAAGGGCCTCGCCCTCCAGCTCGAGCTGGCCCAAGACACCGGCCCCGTGATCGGCGACGCCGGCCGCTTGCAGCAGGTGGTCTGGAATCTGCTCTCGAACGCGGTCAAGTTCACCCCCACGGGCGGCGCCATCGCGGTCCGGCTGGAGCAGGTCGGCCCCATCGTCCAGCTCACCGTCAGCGACACCGGCCAGGGCATCGCCCCCGACTTTCTGCCCTACGTCTTCGACCGCTTCCGCCAGGCCGACGGCACGGCCAACCGGGCCTACGGCGGGCTCGGCCTCGGGCTGGCCATCGTGCGCCACCTGGTCGAGCTGCACGGCGGCAGCGTGCAGGCCGCGAGCGACGGCGAGGGCCGCGGCGCGACCTTCACCGTGCGCCTGCCCCTGGCCTCGGTCGCCTCCGCGCCGCCCGCGGCCCGCGGCCCCTCCGCCGCCGAGGAGTGCCCGCCCGAGCTGGCCGGGCTCCGCGTGCTCATCGTCGAGGACCAGCCCGACCTGCGCGAGCTGCTCCACGATGTGCTCGCGCCCTGCGGCGCCGAGGTGCGCGCCTGCGCCACCGCCCCCGAGGCCCTCGCCCTCGTGCGGGCCTGGCGGCCCGATGTGCTGGTGTCCGATATCGCTATGCCCGGCGAGGACGGCTACTGGCTGATCGGCCAGGTGCGCGCCCTCCCGCCCGCCGAGGGCGGCGCCGTCCCCGCCGTCGCCCTGACCGCCTATGTGCGCCTGGAGGACCGCCTGCGGGTGCTGGCGGCGGGCTTCCAGCAGTACGTGCCGAAGCCGGTGGAGCCGTCGGAGCTGCGCGATGTCGTGGCGCGCCTGGCCCGCGCCGCGGCCCCCGAGGCCCTCTGAGCCCGCGCCCGCCCCAGAATAACCCCCCGCCTACCTCTTTTGGTACCCGCGTAACCCCCCGCCGCCGGTGTACCCTCGTCTCGTGTTGAACAGGGACGATCGGCGGAGAGGGGCGGCCCGCGTGGGCCCGCCCGCCCCGCCCCGAGGGAGGCTCACAGTGAATCTCGTACGCCTGAACGACCTCCAGCTGCCCGAACTGGGCTATACGAACGACGACGACGCGCGCGTCAGCGGCACCTTCCCCTTCTCGGCGGCCACGGGCAATACGAGCACCGCCATGGTCTACTTCGAGCTGGCGCCCGGGAAGCGCCTGCCGACCCACGCCGACAGCTCGGAGGAGATCCTGTTCGTGATCGAGGGCCTGGCCGAGATCAGCGTCGGCGACGAGCGGGCCCAGGCCCGCGCCGGCGATCTGGCCGTGGTGCCGGCGATGGCGCCCCACGGCGTGCGCAACGTCGGCGATACGCTCCTGCGCGTGCTCGGCTTCTTCCCCAGCCCGACCGTTATGTCTACCTTCGGCGCCCCGCTGGTGCCGCTCAACGCGCCCGTCGGCGGCCCCTCGCCCTTCGGCGAGCGCACGCTCCTGGCCCCGCTGCCGGTCCTGCTGGAGCAGGCCCAGGTCGCGGCCGACTAGCCGGGGAGTCGCGCGATGACCACGCCACATGGCCAAGCCCGGGCCGAGGCGGCCCGGCGGGCGACCGCCGAACCCGACATGCAGCTTCTGCTCAGCGAAAGGCCCCCGACCGGCACGACGACCCCGACCGCGACCGCCGCGACCATGCCCGTGCGCGAGCACCTCTACGACCTGCGGCTCCAGCTCACCGAGTTTGTCGAGTACGGCGTCAGCCTGGCCGACCTCAACAGCGGACGCGCCGCCCCGCCGCCCGAGGGCACTCGCATAGACCTGGGCTTCGAGGGCGTGCTCGAGGGCGCGAAGCTCAGCGGCAGCATCAGGGGCCGCGACTACCTCGCCGTGCGCGCCGACGGCCGCTTC
>DAOLDO010000397.1:0-6161 GCA_035327325.1 Chloroflexaceae bacterium
GCTGTCGCGCAGGGCGAAGCGGCCCTCGGGGCCGACGCGCACATTGCCCCGGTTCAGCAGCTCGATCCGAACGACTGACTTGCTGGCGACGACATGGTGCGTGGCCGCGCCGATCTCGAGCGCGCTGCGCCGCGGGCCGGCGATGCTGATGCTGACGGCGATCGCTTTGCGCACGACCTGGTTGATCACAGCGCCGCCGCTGCCGCTCGCCAGCGTGGGGTTGCCCTCGACCACGATGCTCGTAAGGTACTCGCCAGGTGGCGCGTCTGCCGGGACCGTAACAGTAAAGGTGCGGTGGACGGCCTGCTGCCCCGCCAGAATGAATGTCTCGGGCGCGTAGCTCAGCCAGGTGGTCGCCCCGGTGATCGCCTCGCCGGCCAGGTCCACGCCCATGCCGCCATTGATCAGCGAGTAGACGCCGGCGGCGTAGGTGTGGGCCTCGGCGGGCTCGGCGCCGTAGTTGCCGATCTCGACCGTGAGCTCGTGCGTCGAGCCGGGCTCGAGGGCCAGCTCGAAGTAGCCGCTGGCGCTCGCCGGCACCGGCCTGATGTCGATCCGGGCCGGCTGCTCCTGGGCCATCACGAGGGCCGGCACGAGCGCGGCGATCAGGAGGGCGAGGGCGACACCTCGGGCGAGCGGGGCTCGCCGGCGGGACGAAAAGGGGAACATAGGGGACTCCTGTTCGGGGAGGGCGAGGCCCTCCCCGAACCGCTCTGGGCCATCGAGCCTACGTCGCTCTACTCGCCGGGCCCGACTGCCATGGTGACGGTGAGGCTGGCGCTGTAGGTGCCGGCCCGGGCCTGGGCGGGGACGGTCAGGGTGACCGGCAGGCTCTGGGTGTAGGTGCCCTGGCCGTAGCTGGCGTTCGCGTAGATCACCCTGCGGGCTGTCTCCAGGGTGCCGCCCGCGCCGGCGCGGGGGCCGTTAGTATCGTCGCGCGCCTGGCCGGCGGTCGCCACGGGCGTGGCCGGCGTGTCAATGGAGAAGTTGGCGGCCGGGATCGGGGCGCCGCCGCTGTCGTGGTTGAAGGCCGACGACTGGACGGTCACGTTCCAGCCCTGGCCGCTGCCCGTGCTGTCGTCGGCCGTGAGGGTCATAGAGCCGGTCTGGTTCTGCTGGGCGTGCGAGTAGTTGACCGCGCTGAGAGTGAGGTCGGCGATCGAGGCGGTCCTGTCGCCGCCGGTCACGGCGATGGTGACCGAGTCGGCGGCGCGGGCGGCGGGGGCGGCGCTGAGGGCGATGGCGGCGGCGAGGCCGAGGGAGCCGATGAGGGAAAGGGCGCGAGGCAGGCGAAACATGGTGTGGTTCTCCGTTGTGCCGCAGAGGCTGCGGCGTTGCCTGGTGGGTCGGGCGAGTGTGATGATGCGATGGAGAGTGTCGTGGTGCGGTGCTGCCTCCTTGGCTCGGGCGCGGGGCGCGCTTAGTGCTTACGAGGGGATTATAGTGGTGATGGCGAGGGGTGCCTATGGCGCAAATAGCCCGAAAGTCGGCGCCAGGAGTACTATGCTCCGCTGTGAGTGTCGCCTGGCATAGAGTGTGTGGCGTTGGGTGTTAGTTTCGTTGGGGTAATACGCATTCTTACGTACTACAACGCGTAGAAAAACAGCCTCTCTTATCGAAGAGGCTGCTCAGCATTATGGTCTGTGGGGGTTTTGGGCGCGATCAGACCCTGATAGCGTCGGAGGGGACGGGGAAGCCGGCGCAGAGCTCCGTCACCTCGGCGGCGACGCGGGCCTGGAGCGCGGCGTCGTCCACGGCGTGGAGGACCTGGGCGATCCAGGCGGCGATGCGGGCCATCTCGGGCTCGCGCATGCCGCGGGTGGTCACGGCGGGGGTGCCGATGCGCACGCCGCTGGTGCGCACGGGGGGCTGGGGGTCGTCGGGGATGGCGTTCTTGTTGACGGTGATGTGGGCCCGGTCGAGGGCCTTCTGGGCCTGAGCCCCGGTGATGCCGAGGGGCGAGAGGTCGGCCAGCATGAGGTGGTTGTCGGTGCCGCCGCTGATCAGCCTGATGCCGTGGGCCGTGAGACCCTCGGCCAGGGCCTTCGCGTTGCGCCTGATCTGGGCCGCGTAGGATTTGAACTCGGGGCGCAGGGCCTCGCCGAAGGCCACGGCCTTGGCGGCGATCACGTGCATGAGCGGGCCGCCCTGGGTGCCGGGGAACACGCTCGAGTTGATCTGCTTGGCCAGGGCCTCGTCCATCATGATCAGGCCGCCGCGGGGGCCCCGCAGGGTCTTGTGGGTGGTGGTGGTGACGACCTGGGCGTGGCCGACGGGCGAGGGGTGCTCGTCGCCCGCCACGAGGCCGGCGATGTGGGCGATGTCGGCCATAAGCAGGGCGCCGACCTCGTCGGCGATCTGGCGCATGCGGGCGAAGTTGATGATGCGCGGGTAGGCGCTGGCCCCCGAGGTGATCAGCTTGGGGCGCACCTCTTTCGCGTTGCGCAGCAGGTCGTCGTAGTCAATCTGGCCGCTCTCCGGGTCCACGCCGTAGAACGAGACGTTGTACCAGCGACCCGAGAAGTTGACCGGGCTGCCGTGGGTGAGGTGGCCGCCGTGGTCGAGGCGCATGCCGAGGACGCTGTCGCCGGGCTGGAGCAGGGCGTTGAAGACGGCGATGTTGGCCTGAGCGCCGCTGTGGGGCTGCACGTTGGCGGCGGGCGCCGCGAAGAGACTGAGGGCCCGCTCGATGGCCAGCTGCTCGATCACGTCCACGAACTCGCAGCCGCCGTAGTAGCGTCGGCCGGGCAGACCCTCGGCGTACTTGTTGGTGAGGATCGAGCCCTGGGCCTCCATCACGGCGAGGCTGGTGTAGTTCTCGCTGGCGATCAGCTCCAGCCCGTCGCGCTGGCGGCGGGCCTCGCGCTCGATGGCAGCCGCAATCTCGGGGTCGGCCTGGCGCAGGTGGTCGAGCATGGCGTGTCTCCTGGTCGCCCCCCGGGGGGCGGCCGGCCCCCCGGGGGTGTGGGCTGCCTTACGGCTGCGGGTAGGCGCCGGGCGTGCCGGCGAAGACGTTGACCTCGGCGCGGGCGAGCAGGTCGCCCCTGGCGTTGACGTCGGTGATCTCGACGGCGACGAGCCGACCGCCCTGCTCGGGCAGGTCAACCGTGGCCGAGAAGCTGACCGGCTGGCCCGGCGCGCCCTCGACGGCGAAGTTGAAGCGGGCGAGGTTGCGGCCGGTGCTGTCAATCACGGCCAGGAAGAGGTCGCCCTCGGACGGGTAGAGGCTGGTGCGCCCGCTAACGGTGATGCGGTTGCCGAGGCGCGAGCCGCTGGCCGGGCTGTCAATGAAGATCTGCTGGGCCGTGGTGGGCGCGTAGCGCACCGAGCGCTCGGTGCGGGCGATCACGGCGCCGGTGGCCGGGTCGATCTCGGCCAGTTCGATGATCACGCGCTCGCCATTGGGCGCGATGTAGGCGATCGTCTGGCGGAAGCTGCCGGGCGAGCCGGTCACGGCGATGTTGCCGCGGGTCAGCTCGCGGCCGTTGGGCTCGTAGAAGCGATAGCGCAGGGTGCCGCCGGCGGGCGGGCGGGCGGTCGTACCGCTGATCCTGACCGGGCTGCTGATCACCTGGTTGTCGCCCGGCTCGCTGAGCGTGATTTGCTGGCTGGGCGCCGGCGGGGGCGGCGTGGGCGTGGGCTGCACCACGGGCCCGCTGTTGGCGCGCACCTCGGAGCCGAGCAGGCCGAGCAGGATGTCGAAGGGCGGGCGGTTCTCGGGGTGGTACTCCATGCGGCGGCGCTCGAAGTACTGGACCAGGTAGTCGCGTCCGTTCAGGCGCTCGACCATGGGGTCGGTGATCGGGTAGCCGAAGCGCTCGAGGCCGCCGTTGCGCTCCCAGTAGGTGCGGAAGCCGCCGCAGGCGTAGTAGCCGGTCTCGCGGAAGCCGATGCAGTCGGGCACGGTGTTGCCGAGGGGCCGGAACTGCCAGGGCCGCCCCTGCTGGGCCAGGCGCTCGACGCCGAGGCGGCCGGCGAGCACGCCCTGGCGCTGTGCCGAGTGGTCTTCCAGGCGGTCGCGCTCGAACCACTGGACCGGGCCGGTCCAGCCCTCGACCGTCTCGGTCTGGAGCGGGGTGATCGGGAAGCCGAAGACCGGGAGGCCGCCGTTGCGCTCCCAGTACTGGCGGATCGGGCCGGAGATACAGTAGCCCGTCTCGTTGAAGCAGCGCTGGTCGGTCTGGGCCCCGACATCGCGGGCCGGCAGCAGGGCCAGGGCGATCAGGGCGAGCAAGGCGAGGATCAGGGGACGCCGCATCGGTCTCCTCCTTCGGCAGCGTGCCCGGGCGGCCGTCCACTCTGGCGGCCCGGGGGCGAACAGCTCCTGCATAAGCTGGACCAGCGTGGCGGGGCGCTGGTCACAGGGGCGGGCCGCGCTGCCGTCAGTAGCCCGCCGCCTTATCAACGACGTTGCGCAGGGGCTGACCGTTCCTGAAGCGCTGCAGGTTGTCGAGAAAGAGGGCGATCTGGCGCTCGCGCATGCGGGGCGAGTTGGCCGTGGCGTGGGGCGTGATCGTCACGTTGGGCAGGCCCCAGAGGGGGCTGTCGGCGGGCAGAGGCTCCTGCTCGAAGGTGTCGAGGGCGGCGCCGCCGATGCGCCCCGCGCGCAGGGCCTCGGCGAGGGCGGCCTCGTCCACCAGCTGGCCGCGGGCGATGTTGATCAGGTAGGCCGTCGGCTTCATCGCGGCGAGGGCGGCCGCGTCAACCATGCCCCTGGTCTCGGGGGTGAGGGGGGCGGCCACGACCACGTAGTCGGCCTCGGGCAGCAGGGCGCGCCACTCGTCGCCGGTGACCACGCGCTCGGCGTGGGGCGTGGGGCGCTGGCTGCGCCGGCTGCCCCAGACGCGCATGCCGAAGGCGGCGGCCCGCTCGGCGATGGCACCGCCGATGCCGCCGATGCCCAGGATGAGCAGGGTCGCCTCGTAGAGCTCGCGCAGCTCGAGCCCTCTGGCCCAGCGGGCCTCGGCCTGGGCGGCGCGGTACTCGGGCAGGCCCTTGGCCCGGCTGAGCATGAAGGCCAGCACGAACTCGGCGATCGGGATGGCGTGCACGCCGGCGCTGTTGGTCAGGGTCAGGTCGCGCTCGAGCACCGCCGGGGTGAGCAGGTGCTCGACCCCGGCGCTCGGCGTATGGACCCAGCGCAGCTCGGGGGCGCGGCGCAGGACGTGCTCGTAGACGTTCTGCTCGCCCCACCAGCGGAAGTAGGCCGCGGCGCCGGCGGGGTCGCCCTCGAAGGTGGCATCGGGATTCGCCCAGACGGCCGTCACCTCGGCGGGGAGCCGTGGGGCCAGCAGGTCGCGGATCTGGGAGGGGACGATGATCTTCATGGGTGGTGCTACGAGACGCTCTCCCCGGGCTTCAGGGTGATGATCTGGGTCTGAGCCCCGAACTCCTGGCAGGCGGCGGCGAGGGCCTCGGGGGTGCCGGTGAGCAGGGGGAAGGTGGCGTAGTGGCCGGGTATGGCGTAGGGCGAGCGGATCAGCTTGAGGGCGTAGGCGGCCTGGCGCGGGTCCATGGTGAAGTGGTCGCCGATCGGCAGGATGGTCAGGTCGGGGCGGTACAGGTCGCCGACGATCTGCATGTCCATGGTCACGCTGGTGTCGCCGGTGTGGTAGACGGTGAAGCCGTTCGAGAAGCGCAGCACGTAGCCGGCGGCGGTGCCGAGGCCGACCAGCCGGCCGTCCTCGAAGCTGCTGCTGGAGTGGTGGGCGTTGGTCATGGTGGCGCGCACGTCGGCCACGGTCACGCTGCCGCCCTTGTTGAAGCCGAGCAGCTTGTCCTCGGGGAGGCCGCGGGCCTGGAGGTAGGCGACGAGGTCGAACTGGCAGGCGACGGTGGCGCCGGTGCCCCTGGCCAGGTCCACCAGGTCGCCGATATGGTCGAAGTGACCGTGGGTGACGAAGATCGCGGCCAGGTTCTCGCGCACCCTGGCCTTGAGGTCCTCGGGGCAGGCCGGGTTGCCCTCGACCCAGGGGTCAATCAGGATGCCCTTGCCCTCGGGCGTAGTGAGGTGGAAGGTCCCGTGGCCGACCCAGGTAATGGTAACATGCTTGCCGAGCGTGGTCACGCTGCGCCTCCTGCTGCTGTGCGGGCGGTGCTCGTCGTCGGGTTGAGTGCGGTGGGATCAGTATAGCACAGGCCGCGGCGGGGTTGACAGCGGG
>DAOLDO010000398.1:0-6146 GCA_035327325.1 Chloroflexaceae bacterium
GAGCTTGTGGCGATGGAGGCGGGCGATGGCGCGACGTGAGATCAAGCAGGTGAGCAGTCGGGTGCTCGCCATCACGGTAGCTGAGAGGGCCGACCTGCGCGGCTGGCTCGCGGGTCTGGCGGCCGAGCACAGGCTCACCACGCTCCTGGCCCACTGCGAGGATGGGGCGATCTGGGGCGTTGCCGAGCGGAACGGGCTGGCCCTCTCGGCCGAGGCTTTCCCACGGGGCGGGCTCGATCTGCGCTGGGAGGCGCTCGTCCAGGCCAGGCTCTTCGGCCCCGACGGCGAGGTGCTGCTCTGGCAAGGGCCGACAGGCTGGCAGGCGCGCCTGCGCGACGACACCGCGGGCGATCCAACCGAGCACATTGACGAGGATCAGTTGCTGTGGGGCACGGGCAGCGATGACCCGGCCCGCCGCGCGGGGCCCTTTCTCGAGCTCGTCGAGGGTCGCCGGGGCATCAGGCACGCGCCGCCGCTGGCCGGCGAGCTCCAGGGCGCCGGTCGGGGCCGGCTGCGCGCGCGCCACTACATCGCCGCGGACCCGGAGAGCGGAGTCGTCCGCGTGTTCGATAGCCGGCTGGTCAGGCTAGAGCCCGCAGGAGGTCAGCAGTGACACCCACGCATATGGCGAGCGTGCCCGAGGAGCGGGCCGCCTTCGCGCCCTACAACTTCGTCCCGCTGCCCGAGCGGGTGGTGGAGGCGGACGTCGTCCCCGTCGAGTATCGGGCCAGGCATCCAAGACTACCGCGCCACGATCAGTACATCCCTGGCAGGCACCATGGCCGCATCATCTGTACGCTGAACACCGAGTCACCCCTCTATGTGCGCTGCGGCTACACACCGGATGACTACGCCACTCACGGCGACCGGCCATTTCACGAGCTGACACCTGAGCAGCAACGCGAGCGGGCCAGGTTCTTCGCCCACGACGACCCGAACGCGCCTGTGATCCCGGGCAGCAGCCTGCGGGGTATGCTGCGGGCCCTCGTCGAGATTGCCGCCTACGGCAAGATGGACCGCGTGATGGATCGCCAGCTCTTCTACCGTTCTGTCAGCGATGCTAACTATCAGCAACTCTTTGTCGAGCCGCCGGAGCAGATACAGGTGGCGCCCCACCCGCGAGCGCCCCGCTTCCGCTCGAAGGTTTGCGCCGGCTTCCTGCGGCGCAAGGCCGGTACGTGGGTTATCGAGGAGTGCCCTTTCGCCCGCATAGACCACCACGCCAATAATCCCCGGGGTCTTGCCCACATCCCGCCGCTCCCAGGTGAGCGGCTGATGCGCGGGAGTGGCCCAGGCCAGACGCCCAACTGGGCCTACCAGCATCGCCGCATCTATGTCCACTGCGACTCCGAGGAGCAAGACTATTTCTTTCCGGCTCAGTTTGATCAACGGGGGCGGCAGCGCCACCGAGATCAGTACCTGCGCTTTCGCGGTGTGCGCCAGGCCAGCTTCAACGCCGGACACGTGCCAGGGGCAGAGGAGGGAACACTGGTCGTAACAGGCCATATGCAGAACAAGCATATGGAGTTTGTGTTCCTGCACACAATACTGGCGACCCACCACGTTGACTACGCGCTGATCGAGCGCTTCGAGGCTGAGGATCAACTGACCCAGTGGCAGGAAGGCGCGTTTCGGCGGGACAAACCTGCTCCGGGGGCAAGGCGCCGCGATGGCATGCTGCGCGATGGCGAGCCAGTGTTCTTCCTCCTTCAGGACGATGGGAGCCTTCGCTTTTTCGGGCGGGCGCAGCTCTTCCGCCTGCCCTACGGCACCGCGCCATACGACTTCCTGGCCGCAGATCATCGTAGTGCCCAGGTGATCGATCTGGCCGAGGCACTGTTTGGGTTCGTCCGAGATAAGCGGCAGCCAGAAGGTGTACCTCAGGCGGCTGCGGGCCGCGTGTTCGTCAGCGATGGGCAGTTTGTGAGTGCGCAGGCGGGCGTCTGGCTGCGTCCCGATCCCCTCACTCCCCGGATTCTTAGCAGTCCAAAGCCGACCACCTACCAGCACTACCTCGTTCAACCCGAGCAAACTGGGGCGCAGGAGCGGAGCCTGCGGCGCTACGATCACAGGACGAGCGAAACAACCCTACGAGGCCACAAGCTCTACTGGCATAAGGGCGCAGTCGGCACGGACAAGCTTAGCGAGACGGACCAGGGCAAGCTACAGAGTGCCCGCAAGCAGTACACTCAGTTCGAGCCGGTCGCAGCCGGCGTCACGTTCAGCTTCGCCGTCCATTTTGAGAACCTGAGCCAGGTAGAACTCGGGGCCCTGCTCTGGGTGCTGCGGCTGTGCGACGACGACTGGCAGGGCGCAACGGGACGGAAGCGCGGGCCGTACCGCTTCAAGCTGGGCATGGGCAAGCCCCTAGGTATGGGGGCCGTCGGCGTGCGCCACGAGCTGTACCTGAGCGATCGTGACGCGCGTTACCGCGAGTTGTTTGCCGGCGAACGATGGGCTGATCCGGCGCCGCCAGACGCCGCAGAGGTTGCTCCGCGGGCGATTGCCGCTTTCGAAGCCTACGTGCTCGCCGAGAGCGGCGAAGCCGCGAAGAAGGTCACAGACCTGCACGACACACTGCGGATCCGCTGTCTGCTCGCGCTGCTCACCTGGCCTGGGCCCGATGCACTGGCAACCCGCTATATGGAGATCGAGCGCGACACATCCCACCCGGAGGGCCACCAGCGGGGGAGAGAGCGCAACGGCAAGGTAAATGAGTATAGCAATCGCCCCGTGCTGCCCGGGCCCATCCAGGTGATCGAGACCTATCCTCCACCCAAGCCGAAGCCGGAGCCGAAGCAGGCGGGGCCCACCATCCCCGCCGTCGGCGAGGTCTTCGCCGGCCTCGTGCTCGAGCGCGACGACGAACTGGTGGTGATCGAGGTCCCCGGCTTCACCCGCGACAAGGCCGTGGCGGTGCTGAAGGTTGAGCCTGACACGCCGCGCTGGAGGGAGGGCCAGGACCGCGCGCGCTGCGAGGTGATCGGCCAGCGCGAACGCGAGGGGCTTATCATCCTGCGGGTGAAGTGGAGCAAGGCGGCGCCCAGGCCGAAGAAGAGCCAGGCGTGACCCTCAAGGCGATGACCATTGGCCTGTCCCTGCCCTGCCGCGCTCGTGCCCCCCGATGTAGCTTCTGACAGTACAGGTGAGCCTATGCCGACCACACCACCGCCCCCAGCAGCGGCCCCGCCCCCAAGGCTGCCGTTCGCCGAGATCCTGCGCATGTTTCGGGCGACGGTCGCCTCGGCGCCCTACCGCGGGCTGATCTGCCTCGGCACGGGCCAGGAGATCACGGCGGCGCTGCTGCTCGCCGGGCTCAACCCCGAGCGGGTCGCTTTCCTGCAGACGGCCCAGATGGCGGGCTTCGCCGCCAAGGTTGCCCGCCTCCTCGCCGACAACGCCGCCGAGGTCGGGCCCCTGCGCTGCCCGCCCGGCCACTGGCTGCTCCCGCCGGGCGACTACGTCTCGACGCTCGCCGTCTACCAGGGCGTCCAGCAGGTGCTCACGGAGTGGCCCGACCTCGCCCCCCACGAGATCGCGGTGGACCTCACGGGCGGCAAATCAACCATGACCGTCGGGCTGGCCAAGGCGGCCCATGTGGTCGGGCTGGCCTCGGTCTACGTCAACCACGAGACCGAGGGCCGCTCCGTGATCGACGGGACTCAGCGGCTCGACATCCCGCCCGACCCGTACACCGTCTTCGCCGAGCTCGAGCTACGCGAGGCGCACAGGCTCGCTCAGAGCCACGACTACCAGGGCGCATGGCGCATCTACCGCCACCTCTGGCGGCGCCGCCAGATCCCGCCTGAGCTGCGGCTTGTGCTGCTGCGGCGGGCGGCCCTCGCCCGGGCCTATGCGCTCTGGGACAGCTTCGACCTGCGCGGGGCCAGGCTGCGCTTGCGCCGCCTGCGGCTGCTGTCTGCCCCCGCCGCGCCGCAGGCGCTGCTCCGTCAGGAGCAGGCCCTCGACCGCCTGGTCGCCGCGGGGGTCAACGTCGGGGCCTCGCCCTTCGCCACGCTGCGCGACGAGCCCGAGGTGGTGTTTGCGCTGCTCGGCTCGCTCTACGCGAACGCCCTGCGGCGCCAGGCGCAAGGGCGGCTCGACGTCGCGGCGCTGCTGCTCTACCGCTGCCTCGAGCTTGTCAGCCAGCGCCGGCTGGCCGTGCACGGGGTAGACGCGGCCGCCGAGCGGATCGCGCTGATGAAAGGGTACCGCCGCCTGCGCGCGCTCGCCGACCCGCTGGTGGCCGACTACGATCTCGAGCGGATCGCCCGCACGAACAAGGCGCGCAACAAGAGCATCCTCGCCCACGGCTTCGCCCTGATCAACCGCCCCGTCTACAGCGGCTTTGAGGCGGTCGTGGACGAGCTGGTCGCGCGGTTTTTTGCCGTCGAGGCGCGCGAGCTTTCGCTCTGGCAGGAGACGTTTCGCTTTCTGCCGCTGGAGATCTTCGCTGTGCCCAGGTCGCCGCGCGGGCCGGCCGCGGGCCCGACTGAGCTGTAAGCTATGGCAACCACAAGCCCCTCACCCCGCCGCGGCGGCACCAAGCGCGAGTCCTGGCGCACCTTCCACCGGCGCCTCTTCCTGGTGCGCCGCCTGGTGCGCGGCCCCGCCGACGCCGCCACGCTCATCGCCGACACCCGCCGCTTCTTTAACCAGAGCGACGACGCCGAGGATATTTACCCCCGCGACGCGCGGGCCGCCCTGCGCCACGACATGGCCGCCCTGCGCGACGAGTTCGAGTGCGCGATCAGCCTCGACGCCAAAGGGCGCTACGCCATCGCCGACTACGGCCGCCTCGCCCTGCTCGACCTGCCCGACGAGGACCTGGAGGCCCTGGCCTTCCTGCTCAGCAACTTCAGCGAGAGCAGCCTGCCCAACGCCGGTCGCGTTGACGCCCTGCTCGACCGTATCATCGCCCTGCTGCCCCCCGAGCGCCAGGGCGGCCTGCCCCGCCCCGCCCGCGACGTGCGCCTCGACTACCCCAGCCCCTCGCGCTCGGTCGCGCCCCACACCCTCGAGCGGGTGCGCCGGGCCATGGGGCGGCAGCAGCTCGGCTTCGCCTACCGCTCGGCCTACGCCGAGGGCGAGAGCGTGGTGCTGCACCGCGTGGCCCCCTACGGCCTGATCTTCCGCGACGGCCACCACTACCTCGACGCCTACTGCCACGACTGCGGCGACCCGGCGCTCCGGCCCCGCTATCGCCTGTACCGGCTCGACCGCATCGTCGAGGACAGCGTGCGCGCCCTGCCCGACGTCCTGCCGCCCATCCCGCCCGCCCGGCCCAGCTACCGGCTGCGCTACACCCTCGCCCCCGCGGTCGCGCGCCAGCAGGACGTGGCCCTCTGGTTCCCGGGGAGCCTCGCCCGCTTCCTCCCGGACGGCTCGGCCGAGATCACGGCCGAGACCGGCGACCTGTGGCAGGCGCGCCAGATCCTGCTGCGCTACCGCGAGCACTGCCTCGTGCTGGAGCCGCCCGAGCTGGTGGCGATGATCCGCGAGTCGGTCGCGGCGATGGCGGGGCGCTACGGCCTGGGGGAGGCGCCATGAGCCGCCCGTCGCTCGGCGACACCATTCGCCCCTTCCTCGAGACGCGGGCCCCGCTGCTCTTCCTGATCGGCTCGATCGCCCTGGCCATCCTCGGCAACGCGGTCTACGAGCTGCTGACGAGCACCTTCGGGGCGACGCCCGAGTTCCTGATCGCCCTGGTGATCGGCGCGGTGCTGATCTTCGCCTTCGTCGCGGCGGGCTTCCGTCGCCTGGCGCGCGCGATCGAGCAGCGGCGCGTCGTGGCCCAGAACCGGGTGGGGGACGACCAGCAGGCCGAGGCCCACGCGGGCCTGATCCTGCCCGTCGGGCTCAACCCGCGCGGCGCCGAGGCGGCGATCATCGCCTGGCACCGCCGGGGCGCCGTCCTGCGCCACTGCTGGCTGCTCGTCTCGCCCGAGGTGGCGCGCAACCCGAAGTTCGGCGACCTCAAGCAGGGGCTGCTCGACGGCGGGGTCACGCCCCACGTCGTGACGATTGACGACGCCATCCAGGCCGGCGAGGTCTACGCCCGGGTGCGCGGGGCGATCGATGAGGCCAGGCGCTTCGACGACGCCGCGCCCCTGATCGCCGATATCACCGGGGGGACCAAGGCGATG
>DAOLDO010000399.1:0-6141 GCA_035327325.1 Chloroflexaceae bacterium
ACCAGGATCCAGATCGCGACCAGGCAGTCGAGATCCGGCGCCAGATGACCGACGATCCTCGTAGGGGTAGCCAAGAGCGGTCCGCTCACCTTCTAGGGGCCGCGAGGCCGGGACATTTGAGGGCTCAAGTATACCAGAAGGCAACTCTGAGAGTCAATGCGCGTGCTATAAAGCACAACGCGCGCGGCACGTCCCCGTGGGCCCCGTGGTATACTAGGCCCCGCGCCGCCCCGCAGGTTATACCACACTTCCGGGCGATCACGGACAGCCCCCACCGGAGGAGACGCGCGCCCTATGGCCACAGCCCCCCACCAGCCGCCAACCCAGGCCCGCGAGGTCACCGTCGAGTGGCTGCGGAGCATCCCCTACACGATCACCTCGCCCTACAGGCCCCCCACCATCGCCGACGTGATCGTGAAGGACCTCAAGGTGCACCTCGACGGCCGCGGCGACGTGATCGAGCTCTGGAGCCGCCCCTGGGTCGAGGGCGAGGGCCTCGTCGTGCCCCAGCACGTCTACCAGAGCGCCACCGACTACGGCGTGACCAAATGCTGGCACCTGCACAATGTCCACACCGACCAGTTCACCGTCACCCGGGGCAAGCTCCAGGTGACCCTGGTTGACATCAGGCTCGGCTCGCCCACCTTCGGCCACGTCAACCCGATCTTCCTCGGCGCCCAGCGCCCCCGCCTGATCAAGATCCCGCCCATGATCATGCACGGCTGGAAGGCCCTCTCCCAGCCCGAGGTGATCGTGGTCAACCTCCAGTCCGACGTCTACGACGCCGCCGACGAGTTCAAGTTCCCCTGGGACTGCGTGCTCAGCGAGGTGTGGGAGCCGCGCAACGGGTGACGCTTGCTGCGCTTGCTGGGGTGGCGCTCGCTTTCGCTCGCCGGGGTGAGGCTTGTTCGCGCCGCGCACGCGCGGGGCAGACGCTCGCTGCGCTCGCGAGGTGAGAACACCTGGGGCCGCCCTGAGCGGAATCACCCCGCGGCGAGCGCAGCGAGCGAGCCTCACCCCAGGCGAGGCGCAGCCGAGCCTACTCCCCCACGGCGTGCTCGATCTGCTCCAGGCGCGCCACGCGGCCCGCGGCGTCGAGCTCGACGGCGATCACGTCGATCCGCCAGGGGGTTGCGGGGGCGGCGCCGGTCGCCTCCAGGTAGGCGTAGGCCAGGGCGACCAGCCGGGCCGCCTTGGCGGCGCCCACGCCCTCCTCGGGGTTCCAGGCTTCGCCGCGCCGGGTCTTGACCTCGACGAACACCAGCTGGCCGCCCCGCAGGGCGACCAGGTCGAGCTCGCCGAGGGCGCAGCGCCAGTTGCGGGCGACCAGGCTGTAGCCGGCGGCTATCAGGTGGGCGGCGGCCCGCTCCTCGCCGAGGCGGCCGAGGGCCCCCCTAGCCGAAGGCATACTTGCGCCAGACGTCGTGGCGCTCGAGCTCGCCGAGGAGGGCGAAGGCCACGTACTGCGGCTGGCGCGGCGTGCTCAGCAGCAGCATGTTGGCCTGGTCGGGGGTGCGACCGCCCTTGCGGTGGTTGCACTCGCGGCACGCAGTGACCACGTTCTCCCAGCTGGTGGCGCCCCCCTGCGAGCGGGGCACGACGTGGTCCATCGTCAGCTGCGAGCGGCCAGGCTGCACGCCGCAGTACTGGCACGTCTCGCGGTCGCGGGCGAAGACGCCGCGGCGCGAGCAGGGCAGCTTGAGCTTCCGCGGGATGCGGATATAGCGCACGAGCCTGATCACCAGGGGCACATCAAAGCTGAGCGCGCGCGCGCGGAGCTGCGCGGCAGCGGCCTCGATCAGCTCCGCCTTCTCCTGCAGCAGCAGGACGACGGCGCGGCGCACCGAGATCAGCTGGAGCGGCTCGTAGCTGGCGTTGAGCACAAGGACGCGCTGTCCCAAGGCACCCACCCCCTTCAAGAACCTGGTTGTACGTTGGTACAAAGGCTCTTAGCGCGGGGGAAAGGGCGTGCCCCCGGCTAGAGCGACTGTCCCCTGGCGCGGCTGGCCGAGGAGACCGCACGGATGGCCCTCAGCACCGCGCTGCCGCCCACGCCGCCGAGGCGGTCGGCGACGCGCAGGCTGTACGCCCGTATGTGCACGTCGCTCCAGGCGGCGCGGGGGCGCAGGTGGTTGGGCTGCCATGTGCGGGTCATCGCCAGTCGGGCCTCCGTTGTGCGCCCCAATACGCTTGTGAGGCGCGGCACATCTGTGAAGTCACTATAAAAGTAGCACAGCAGGCCGACAGTTGTCAAACCAGCCATCGGCTCAGGGCCGCGTCGCCTCGCTCAGAATGAGCCCGTCAATCAGCCGCTCGACGGGGGCCAGGTCGTCGGTAAAGGGCCTGGTGGCCGCCTGCTCGCGCGTGAACGCGCGCACCGGCCCGAAGCGCCCCTCGGCCATGGCCCAGTACATCACCAGCTGGAGGGCCTGGTAGCGCGGCTCGGCGGCGGCGTACTGGGCCATCAGGGCGCTGTTGCGCGCGAAGTTGGCCGCGCCGTCGCCCGCCGGCGTGTTCACGCCGACCAGGATGGCGTTGGCGAAGCGCGTGTCAATCACGTAGACCTCGGGGAAGACCTCGAGCATGGTCGAGGCCAGGGCGTTGACCAGGCGCTCGTCGCCGCTGGCCGGCCGCCCGGCGTTGACCACGGCCACGCCCCGCGGGCTGAGCCGCGCCCGCACCTCGCGGAAGAACTCCACCGTGGTCAGGTGGAAGGGGATGTAGGGCTGGTGGTAGGCGTCCATGCCGATCACGTCGTAGGTGCGCTCCGTGGTTGCCAGCCAGGCCCGCGCGTCCTGCGCGTGGGTGGTGTAGCCGGGGTAGGCCGGGTCCTGGTCCTCCATGTCGAAGTAGCGCCGGCCGGCCTCGACGATGCGCCCGTCAATCTCGACGGCGTCAATCACCGTCTCGGGCCCGTAGATCGCGAGGAACTGCTTGGGGATGCTGCCGGCGGCCGAGCCGAGCAGGGCCAGGCTGCGCACGTCCTCGGGGGCCACGTCGGCGTACACGTAGGGCGCCACGGCGAAGTAGTCCCACGGGCCGCCGTCGGTGAGCAGGTCGAGGGGGTCGCCCGTCTCGCGGTACTTGAGCCTGTAGACCGAGTGGATGGCCTGGCCCTCGTTGAGGATCAGCACGCGGCGCCGGTCGGTCTCGCCGCCGGCGTACTGGACGGTCTGCTCGGCCACCTGGATGTAGTTGTAGTCGGACTCGGCCTCGGCCAGCAGGGTGCAGCCGCGGCAGTCGGCGCTCTTGACCACGTCCGCCATGGCCGTGTGGGCGGCGAAGAGCCCGGCGACGGCCGCGAGCATCGCGGCGGCGCGCCAGTCGCGCAGCCCGACCAGACCGAGGACGACCAGGAAGCCGGCGAAGAGGAAGATCGTCGCGCTGGTGCCGACCAGGGGGATGAGCACCAGCACGGTCAGGAAGGTGCCCAGGATCGAGCCGAGGGTCGAGAGGGCCGAGATCGTGCCCGCGGTGCGGCCCGCCTCCGCCACGCCCCCGGCGGCCTGGCGCATGCGCAGGCGCACGGCGAAGGGGCCAACCGCGGCCATCAGCGTCACCGGCGCGGCGAAGAGCAGCACCACCACCGCGAGGGCCCCCAGGAAGCCGCCCGCGGCCACGCTGCGCAGCGCGAACTGGGCGAGCTGCAGGACGGGCCTGGCCACCAGGGGGATCACCGCGCAGAGCAGCCCGGCCCAGGCGATCAGCCAGTAGAGCAGCCGCTCGTCGGGCCGCCGGTCGGCCAGGCGCCCGCCCAGCCAGTAGCCGGCCGCCAGGTAGGCCAGGGTCATCCCGATCACCACGGCCCAGATCGGCTGCGAGGTGCCGAAGAACGGCGCCAGCAGCCGCGGCATCACCATCTCGATGCCAAGGGTGCCCACGCCCGCCAGAAAGACGACCAGGAGCAAGAATGTGTCGCCCGAGGATTTTCGCTCCATCACATCTCACGCATTACACGGGGACGCTCGCTGCGCTCGCCGGGGTGATCCGCACAGGGCGGCACTGTGGCTCATCACCCCAGCGCGGGAGCGGAGCGACCAATGCCTAACCCCGGCGAGCAAGCGCAGCGAGCAAGCCTCACCCGAGCATCAGATCGCCCCCAGGATGAGGTTGTGCAGCAGCTGGAGCAGCAGCATAGCCACCAGGGGCGAGAGGTCAATCATGCCGATCGAGGGCAGCACGCTGCGGATCGGGGCCAGGATGGGCTCGGTGATCTCGCGCAGGATCTGGGTGACGCGCATGTTGCCCATCGGGTCAATCCACGAGATCAGCACGCGCCCGAGGATGGCGAAGAGCAGGGCCTGGAACAGCAGATTGATAAAGGTGACCACAAAGCCGGACATGGGGCTCCCTTTCTCACGAGAGTATCTGTTCGCGCGCGAGACGCACCCGCGGCGTGGACGAGGGGACTGGCTCCCTCCTCGGCGCAACCGTGCCCGCCCAGGGGGGCCTGGCGCCATATCTGTTCGACGCCGGGGGCGCCCCCGCGGTTGCGGGCCAGCGCCGCGGGGGCCGCTCACGACCGCGCCCCCTATTATACCCTGCCTGGCGACAGCGGCTCCGCCCCCGACCGTCGCCCCCGGCGTCGCCGTTCCCCTGCCTCAAACCGCGCTGCGGCGCGGCTGCGCGCCGATCAACCCTTGACAGTTACGACCCTATCGCGTATGATGGGCCAGGCGAGTGTAAATGATAATCGCGCGGCGCCCAGGCCCATGTCTGGCGCTCGCTGCGGCAATCACCCTCCAGGCGGCAGGAATACGCTTTACGCGAACAGACGGAGCACCCATGAGCCAGCTACGCGGACGATGGGCAGGGGCGCTGGTCCTGCTGGCGGCGATGCTGCTCGCCGCGATGCCTGCGGCGCCAGCCCAGGCCCAGGGCAAGATCTACTTCCCGCAGACCGGCCACTTCCTCGGCGGCGCCTTCCGCTCGTACTGGGAGCGCAACGGCGGGGTCGAGATCTTCGGCTACCCCGTCTCCGAGGAGTTCGTCCAGAACCGCGACGGGCGGGTGGCCCAGTGGTTCGAGCGGGCCCGCTTCGAGCTCGACGTGGTTGACGGCCGGGCTGTGATCAGCCTGGGCCTGGTCGGGCGCGAGTACCTGGCCGCCACGGGCCAGGGCTTCCCCCCCGTGGCCCGCGTCACCGCCCCCGGCGTCCGCTTCTTCCCCGAGACCGGGCACACCCTGCGCGGCGAGTTCCGCAACTTCTGGGAGCGGCGCGGCGGCCTGGCCAGGTTCGGCTTTCCGGTCAGCGAGGAACTGGTCCAGCGTCTCGACGACGGGCGCAACTACCTGGTCCAGTACTTCGAGCGCGGCCGCTTCGAGCTGGTCGGCAACCGCACGCGCCTGGCCACCCTGGGCAGCGCCCTGGTGCCCTGCCAGCTCCGCTCCGGCCTGCCCGGCAACGCGCCGCCCACGGGCCCCGTGCCCGAGGGCAACCCCGAGAGCTGCCCCCAGCAGCCCAACACCTTCGCCCGGGCCTACCCCGACCCCTCGCCCCCCGGCGCCACCCTCGGCTTCGAGGCCCGCGGCTACAACCCAGGCGAGGAGGTCAGCCTCTGGCTCAACCTGCCCAACGGCACGGTGCGCGCCCTCCCCTACAGGGCCATCGCCAACGCCGACGGCAACATCCTGATCGGCTTCCTCACCGAGAGCCGCGACCCCCTTGGCACCTGGAGCATCGTCGGCCAGGGCCTGCGCAGCGGCACCGTGCGCGTCGCGACGTTCAGGCTGGTGAGATAAGCTCTGGCGCAGGGGCAGACGCCGGGGCGGCCACGCTGGGCCGCCCTTACGCCCCCTAGCGGTAGTACGGGCGACCCAGCGTGGTCGCCCGGCCCCGGAGGCGGCAACCCCTTCGGGCAGGATGGCTCGGGCGCTCTCCTAGCAGCCGCCTTACGGCCGCGCCTCCAGCGTCAGCTGGAGATCCTCCTGGGCCCCGCCCTCGCGCAGCACGCTCAACGTGATCGTGTCGCCGACAGCGTGGTTCAGGTCGAGCAGGCCGATCAGCTGGTCGCTGTTGGCCACCGGCTCGCCGTCAAGGGCGACGATCAGGTCGCCGCCGGCGGGCACGGCCACGCCTTCAACCTGGCCCTCACCCCAGGCGGCCCGCAGGCCCGCCCGCTGCGCCGGGCGGTTCGGGCG
>DAOLDO010000400.1:0-6140 GCA_035327325.1 Chloroflexaceae bacterium
GGGGTGGGTGAGGATCTTGTACTTGCCGTCGATCTGGATATCGCCCGCCTTGATGCTCTTGTCGAAGTCGTCGAGGGCGCTCACGTCAACCTCGATATGCTGGGGCAGGTCGGCGGGGAGGGCCTCGACCATGACGGAGCTGAGGGCGTGGTTGAGCAGGGCGTCGCCGCGGGCGGCGACGGGCGACTCGCCGACGGCGACCACGGGCACCTCGACGTGGACGGCGACCTTGAGGTCAACGACCTTGAAGTCAATGTGGATGATGGTGCGGCTCAGGGGGTGGCGCTGCACCTCCTGGACGAAGACCGAGGTCAGGGAGCCGTCAATCATCAGGTCAATCAGCGCGGTCTTGCCGGCCCTGCGGTACAGCTGGTTGAAGGCGCGGTCGTCCACCTGGACGCTGACGGGCTCGAAGCCTTTGCCGTAGACGGTGGCGGGGATCAGGCCCTGCTGGCGCAGGTGCTTGACCTGCTTGCCGGTGACGTTGCGCCGGCTGACGTCGATCGTGTGCTGGACGCCCATTGGTGCTGTTCCTCATCTCGCGCGCGCCTGGCGGCCCGCGCAATACTCCCACAGCTGACAGATCGGCCGGCCGGCGTGGGCTGCCGGCCGGCGACGCGCCAGTATACCACAGGGCGGGGAGGGGCTCAAATCCGGGACGGAGGCGCCCGTGCGAACCCGGCGGAGCGTCTCCGCCGGGGCGTCTCTACAGCCCGCGGGCGGCCCGCCACGCCGCGATGTGCCTGGCGTGCTCGGCGGCGTGGTCGGCGGGCCCGTCGCCGCCGAGGTCGCGGGCGATGATCTCGCCGAGGGTCTGCTGGCCCGACTCGAGCTGCACGACGCTCGACCACGCCACCTCGGGCAGAGAGGCGACCGCCGCCAGGAGCCGCTGGCGCGTGGCGGCGTGCTCCTCGCGGGCCTCGGCGAGGGGCCAGCCCCGGCGCCGCTCGCCCTCGGCGGCGTTGAAGCGGTCCACCTCGAGCCCGGCGACCCTGGTGATGCGCTCGTCGCGCAGCCACTGCTCGATATGTCTGATGGCCTGCTGCTCCCACGCGGCGGTGTGGCCCAGCAGGTCTTTGATTGACCAGTCGCCGACCACGCCCGGCTCGGTCAGGGCCGCGTCGTCGAGCCCGGCGATGGCCTCGTCGAAGGCGCGCCACGAGCGGGTGACCACCTCGATGAACTGCTGCTGGTCCATGGGGAACCTCCGTGTTTGCGCTTCGCGGAACATGCTAGTACAGCTTTCCGGAAGCCACTGCCCAATTGCGACCAAGGACCAACGACCAACGACCAACCGCTCAGCCGCCGCCCGGCCTTGGTCCTTCGTCATTGGTCGTTGGTCGCGACGCCAAGCGAACTTCTGGCACGGTGTACTAGCCTCACGGGTCGCCTCCTGCAAGGGCCGATCCGGGGCAGGCGCGGCCGGCGGAGCGCCGGGCCAAGGGGCAAGATCAGGTATACTCACCCCGTAACCGGACAGCGACGAAGGAGCACACCAATGCCTGAGGCAACCATCGGCGTGATCGGGGGCAGCGGCCTGTACGCGATGGAGGGCCTGGCCGACGTCGAGGAGCGGCGCCTCAGCACGCCCTACGGCGAGCCGAGCGACGCCTTCGTGCTGGGCACGCTGCGGGGCCGGCGCGTCGCCTTCCTGCCGCGCCACGGCCGCGGCCACCGCCTGAACCCCTCCGAGGTGCCCGCGCGGGCCAACATCCACGCCTTCAAGCAGCTCGGTGTCGGCTACCTGATCTCGGTGAGCGCCGTCGGCTCCCTCCGCGAGGACTACGCCCCCGGCCATGTCGTCGTCCCCGACCAGCTCTTCGACCGCACGCGCGGCCACAGGCCCGACACCTTCTTCGAGGGCGGCGTGGTGGCCCACGTGGGCTTCGACCGGCCCTTCTGCCCCGAGCTCGGCGCGCGGCTCTACGACGCGGCCCAGGTCGCCGGGGCGACGGTCCACCGCGGCGGGACCCTGGTGGTGATGGAGGGGCCGGCCTTCTCCACCAGGGCCGAGAGCGAGGAGAACCGGCGGCGCGGCCACAGCCTGATCGGCATGACCGCTCTGCCCGAGGCCAAGCTCGCCCGCGAGGCCGAGATCGCCTACGCCACCCTTGCCATGGTCACGGACTACGACGTCTGGCACCCGGACCACGACTCGGTCACCGTCGAGGCCGTGATCGCCGTGCTGCAGGCCAACGCCGCCCTCTCGCAGCGCGTCGTGGCCGAGGCCGTCGAGCGCATCGGCGACGGCTTCGTCAGCCCGGCCCACAGCGCCCTGGCCACCGCCATTGTCACCGACCGCGCCGTCATCTCCGCCGAGCTGCGGGATCGCCTCGGACTGATCGCCGGGAAGTACCTGTGAGGTGTGAGGTGTGAATCCTCCGCGGCCGTGCTCGTGGCGGCTCAAACCTCACACCGCGAGCGCAGCGAGCGGCTCACACCTCACGCCTCGCTACTGGAGGGTCGCCTCCAGGGTCATCCCCTCCAGGCCGGGGGCGAGCAGCTTCGAGATGGGGCAGCCGGCCTTGGCGTCGTCGGCGAACTTCTGGAAGGTGGCCTGGTCAATGCCGGGCACCCTGCCCTCGGTGACAAGGTGGACCCTGGTGACCTTCGGCCCGCCCTCGCCGGCCAGCAGAGTCACGGCGGCCCTGGTGGTGATCGCCTCGGGCACGTGGCCGGCGCCGCTGAGGATAGCCGAGAGGAACATGCTGTAGCAGGCCGCGTGGGCCGCGCCGACCAGCTCCTCGGGGTTGCTGCCGCCGGCATTCTCGAAGCGCGACACGTAGGTGATCGCCGTGTCGGTCAAAGCGCCGCTCTCGGTCGAGACTACGCCCGACCCGCCCTTCAGATCGCCACGCCACGTCGAGGTGGCGCTGCGCTGGAACTCAGCCATCGTCGGCTCTCCTTTACTCTTCACGGCTCCGTAGGGCACGAACTATTATAGTGCGAAAAGGACTCGCTCATGCAGGCTGAGATCCGCATCATCCCCGTGCGCGGCGTCGGCGAGGTGGCCCCCGGCGACGACCTGGCGGGCGCGCTCCTCGGGGCGCTGGCGGGCGCGGGCCAGGCCCTGGCCGACGGCGACGTGCTGGTCGTGACCCAGAAGGTCGTGTCCAAGGCCGAGGGGCGCCTGGTGGACCCGGCCACGGTCGAGCCATCGCCCTTCGCACGGCAGATCGCCGCCCAGGGCCGCAAGGACGCCGGCTTCCAGGAGGTGGTGCTGCGCGAGAGCAGGCGCGTCGTCAAGATGGCCAACGGCGTGCTGATCACCGAGACCCACCACGGCCTGATCTGCGCCAACAGCGGCGTGGACGAGTCGAACGTCGCCGGCGGTCGGGTGGTTTGTCTGCTGCCCGAGGACCCGGACGCGAGCGCGGCCCGCCTGCGGGCCGAGATCAAGGAGCGAGCGGGCGTCAGCGTGGCCGTGGTCATCTCCGACACCTTCGGTCGCCCCTGGCGCGAGGGGCAGGTCAACGTCGCGATCGGCTGCGCCGGCATCGCGCCGCTCAGCGACTACGCGGGGGTGGACGACCCCTACGGCTACACGATGCACGCGACCCTGATCGCCGTGGCCGACGAGCTGGCGAGCGCGGCCGAGCTGGCCATGGGCAAGGTTGACCGCGTGCCGGCCGCGATTGTGCGCGGCTACGCATACACACCGAGCGAGGAGGCCACGGCCAGGGCCCTGCTCCGCGACCCGCGCTTCGACCTGTTCCGCTAGAGCGTCGGAGGAGATGGGCGATTGGTTTTTCACCACGAAGCGCACGAAGGACACGAAGAGACGTGCTCGCCTGTGCCATCGCAGCCGGGCGGCGCCGTTCGAGCGGCCGAGAAGTGCTCATAGCGCGGAGCGCCACTCGCTCCTTCGCACTCTTCGTGGCCCATAACACGCAGCCAGTTCTGGCCAGGGAGCCATCGGGGAGCGTATGGACTTTTTCGAGATCATCCGGGGCCGGCGCAGCGTGCGCGCCTTCCGGCCCGACCCCCTGAGCCGCGCGCAGATCGAGGCGGTGCTCGAGGCGGCCCGCTGGGCGCCCTCGCCCCACGGGCGTCAGCCATGGCGCTTCGTCGTGGTCGCGAGCGCAGAGGGCAAGGAGCGCCTGTCCGCCGCCATGGGCGACGAGTGGCGGCGCCAGCTGGCGCTCGACGGGCAGGACGCCGGCACGATCGAGGCCCGCTTCCGGAAGTCCCACGCGCGCATCACCGGCGCGCCCGTGGTGATCGTGCCCTGCCTCTACCTGGAGGACCTCGACGTCTACCCTGACCCCGAGCGGCAGGCGGCCGAGACCACGATGGCCGTGCAGAGCCTGGGCTGCGCCGTGCAGAACATGCTCCTGGCCGCCTACGCCCAGGGCTTCGACGGCGGCTGGATGTGCGCGCCCCTCTTCTGCCAGCCGGCGGTGCGCGCCGCCCTCGGCCTCGCCGCGACCCTGCACCCCCACGCCCTCATCCCCCTCGGCTACCCCGCCCGCGACCCGGTGCGCCGCCCGCGGCGCCCGCTCGACGAGCTAGTCGTGAGCTGGCAGTAAAACCTTGACAGTACCGCTTCCGTGTAGTACACTTGTTCGCATATCCGCCCACGACGCAGCGTGAACTTGTGGTAGCATGGGCCAGGCGACGGAGGAGGCGCGCGATGACCGTAGCGCGAGGCAAAGCGAAGTACTGCGTGGTGGACGACGGCATCGAGTATCCCATCAGCGACGGGAGACCAATGGCCGACAACACCAGGCAGTTCCAGTGGATCGTCACGATCCAGGGCGGCATTGACGCGCTCTTCAAGGACGACCCGAACATCTTCGTCGCCGGCGACCTGCTCTGGTACCCGCGCAAAGGCAACACCAAGATCAGGCGCGCCCCCGACGCCATGGTCGCCTTCGGCCGGCCGAAGGGCCACCGCGGCGCCTACCTGCAGTGGGTTGAGGGCGGCATCGCGCCGCAGGTCGTCTTCGAGGTGCTCTCGCCGAAGAACACCGCTGCCGAGATGGCGGGCAAGCAGCAGTTCTACGACACCTACGGCGTCGAGGAGTACTACGAGTACGACCCGGACGACGGCCGGCTGACGGGCTGGCGGCGCGTGGGCGGGCGGCTCCAGGTGATCGCGCAGATCGAGGGCTGGGTGAGCCCGCGCCTCGGGGTGCGCTTCGGGCTGCGCGGCAGGGATCTGCTGCTCGAGAACCCCGACGGCACGCCGTTCCTGAGCTACGTCGAGCAGGCGCGGCGACGCGAGGCCGCCGAGGCGCAGCTCAGCGCCGAGCGCGAGCGGGCCGAGGCCGAGCGCGAGCGGGCCGAGGCCGAGCGCGAGCGGGCCGCCCGGCTGGCGGAGCGGCTGCGGGCCCTGGGCATCGACCCCGAGACGGTGTAGAAGCAGGGCCGCGCCGCGCGGCCGCCACGAGCGAGCGAAGCAGATGATTGTGGTCCTGGCCGGCGGTGTCGGCGCCGCGAAGTTCCTCGAGGGTCTCGTGCAGGTCGCGCCCCCCGACGGCGTGACCGCCATCGTCAACACCGGCGACGACTTCGAGCTCCACGGGCTCGCCATCGCGCCCGACCTCGACATCGTCACATGCACCCTGGCCGGCCTGATTGACCGCGAGCAGGGCTGGGGCATCGTCGGCGACACGACGGCCTGCCTGGAGTGGCTGGCCCGCCTCGGCGGCCCCGACTGGTTCAAGCTGGGTGACCGCGACCTGGCCCTCCACATCAGGCGGACGGCCATGCTCAAGGCGGGCGCCACCCTCGGCGAGGTGGCCGACAGCTTCCGCCGGGTCCTGGGGGTCGCGGTGCGCGTCCTGCCGATGAGCGACGACCCGGCGCCGACCCACATCCTCACCGCCGAGGGCGAACTGCACTTCGAGGAGTACTTTGTGCAGCGCCGCGCACAGGTCGAGGCGCGGGGCGTGCGGCTGCACGCGGCGGGGCCGGCCCGGCCCGCGCCCGGCGTGCTCGAGGCGATCGCCGCCGCCGAGGCGGTGCTGCTGGCGCCGAGCAACCCGATCGTGAGCGTCGGCCCCATCCTGGCCCTGCCGGGCGTGCGCGAGGCCCTGCGCGCCACGGCCGCCCCCGTCGTGGCCGTGAGCCCGATCGTCGGCGGCGCCGCGGTCAAGGGCCCTGCCGCCCCGCTGATGCGCGCCACGGGCCACGAG
>DAOLDO010000401.1:0-6136 GCA_035327325.1 Chloroflexaceae bacterium
GGGGCCCTGCTCCCCCTGGCCCGCCCGGCCAGCGCCCTCAGCCAGGCCCTTGCGCCGCCCGCCGCGCCCGACCCCGCGGGCGCCGCGCCCCTGGCCGCCAGCCCGGGCCCGCCGGACCACCCGGCTCCGCCCGACCCCACCCCGGACCGCCACCCGCCGGGGAGCCCCCCGCGCAAGCTTCCCACGCCGGCGATCGTCGCCGCGGCGCTCGTCCTGCTGGCCGCCTGCCTCGGGCTGGGGGCCCTGGCCGCGTCGCGCTCGACCCCGCCGCTCGTCGCCAGCGCCAGCGCCGTGGCCGGCTCGCCCACCACAGCCGCCCCCTCGCCCGAGTCCGTCGCGTTTCAGCCCTCGCCCGACCGCGCGGCGAGCCCCAGCGCCACGACCGCCCCGGCGAGCCCCAGCGCCACGACCGCCCCGGCGAGCCCCAGCGCCACGGCCGCCCCGGCGAGCCCCAGCGCCACGGCCGCCCCCGCGAGCCCCGCGCCGCGGCCCGCCGCCGCCACGCCCACACAGGCGCCCACGTCGCCCACCCCGACCGCCGCGCCGCCCTCGCCGGCGCCCACCCGCGCCCCCATCGCCACGCCCACGCCGCCCGTGGTGCGGCTCCGCTTTCGTCTGGAGAACTACAATGATGACCCGCGGTGTATCTCCGCGCAGATCAGGGGCATCAACACGACGCGCTGGCGCTTCTCTGTGGATGGCCTCACCTACCTCGTCGGCACCTTCGACGACCAGGGCAACGCGCGCCTGTGCGGGCTGGCGCCAGGGCAGGAGGTGACCTTCACCGTCTTTACGGCCCAGGGCTCGCCAGTGCGCGGCGGTGGGGGCGTCCAGTCCAAAGGCGGGGCGATCATGGTCGCCGACTGGAGGTAGCGCGGGATCAGGCGACACAGGCGCGGTGCTCTCGCCGCCCATGGCATCAGACGCGTCGCTCGGCGTTCGACGTTCTACGCTCTACGTTTGCACGAGGGGGAATGCTGTGAGTGCGGAGCCTAACCAGGGCGCGATCGGCTCGGCCGCCGAGCCGTTGAAGCTATGGATCCACAAGGACTGGTACATCCCCGTTGACGCCGGGGGCTACTGCATCGGCGAGAGCGCCGAGGGCGCCCTCGGCTTTGTGATCAAGCTGATCTGCAGCAGCCAGCCCGACTACGCCACCGCGCTCAAGATTCCCCGCCTGATGGGCGACACCCACCGCGAGAATGCCTACACCTGCGAGCTCATGGAGCAGGAGCTCAAGACGGTCCAGTTCGTGGAGACCTACCGCACCAACGTGCCGAAGCTCAACCTCCTGGGCGTCGCCAACGCCACCACCCTGCTCCGCGGCGAGATCAGCACTGTGCCGGGCGACGAGGAGGGCGCGGCCTGGGACCGCTCGGTCGTGCTCGTCAGCTTCGAGAAGGGCAAGCGCCCGCGCTTCTGCCTCGCCCGCTACGACGGCGGCGAGCTGAGGTTCTGGCCCCCCGAGGTGGCCCCCATCTCGCTGGCCGACTACCAGGAGATCGAGCAGCGCTCCCGGCGCTGGTCGCAGACGGTCTTCGTCGAGAACAGCGCCGGCGGCGACAGGGCGGCGATCTTCGCCACCGCGAACGCCTTCTCGCGCCGCTCCATCGGCGAGACCTGGTACGTCGGCCTGCCCAGCGTGAACTACAACTGGGCCCCCGGCACGCTCCAGGAGGCGATCAGCCTGGTCCGCACCGACGCCGACGGCCAGGTCCAGAGCCTGCGCGGCAGCTGGTCGGTCAAGCAGCACCTCCAGCTGGCCGAGCAGATCTGCCGGGCCCTCCACACCCTGCACGCGCGCCGCATGCTCCACGCCGACCTGCGCCCGGCCAACATCGTCTTCCAGGCCGGCGCCGAGCACCCCTCCAGCTACCAGGTGTCGGACTACGGCAGCTTCGCCCAGACCGCGCCCAAGATCCTGGCCCGCTCGCACGACGGCGTCGGCTACACCATGGGCCCCGTCATGGTCGGCGAGCGCGCCTCGGCCTTCTACGCGCCCGAGCGGCGGCTCGGCCGCGAGCGCGAGGCCTCGGACACGGCCGTGATCTGCCCCGTGCTCGACAGGCGCCCCTGCCTGAAGATCGTGCTCGGCTGGCGCAGCGACCTGATTGACGAGGCGGGCCAGCCGCGCATGGAGCGCATTCGCGCCTACATCGAGCAGGCCGCCTCGCCCGCCGGCGAGCTGCCCGACAAGATCCTGCGCGAGGGCGACCGGCTGCAGCTGCGCGAGCATATCTTCGAGCTGATCGAGGACGAGAAGCGCATCGGCGACAAGCAGATCCTCACCTGCGACTACGACTACTGGCAGATCTACCACGGCCGCGTCGCCGTGCGCGTGCCCGCCAGCGACGAGCCCCACGGGGTCGAGTGGTTCCCCATCCCGCGCACCATCGAGCTGATGAAGTGGTCGGTCGCCACCGACCTCTATAGCCTCGGCGCCCTGCTGCTCTACTCGATCTTCCGCAACAGGCTCGAGCAGGGCGACAACGGCAGCGAGATCGAGGACCAGTTCCGCGAGATGCTCGCCTACCTCAACAGCGAGCCCTACTTCAACGCCGTCTGGCCCGAGCTCGACTGGCTGCGCCACTGCATGGAGGACGCCCTCATGCTCACGCGCAGCGCCGACGAGTTCAGCCGGCTCGCCTTCACCCGCTACGACCGCCACATCACCGACCAGCGCAACGCCAAGGAGCCCACCAACCTGCTCGAGGCCGCCGAGGAGCTGACCAACCGCCTCGCCCAGACCGCCCCCGGCATCAAGCGCATCGTCGAGGGCCTGGAGTACAACCTGGCCGCCTTCGTCTTCATCACCCACTTCGCCCTCTGCTGCCTCCACCGCCAGTCCCACTTCACCGAGGCCCCTGGCGAGCGTCGCAACAAGGCCAGGCGGCCCGAGTGGAAGCAGGAGCTGCCCTTCTGCAAGCACCGCCGCGAGGCCCCCGAGGAGAGCGACGCCACCCCCCGCGCCCTCGAGCGCCTCGCCCTGCTCCAGGGCCTCGTCGAGCGCGGCGAGCTCCAGGCTATGCGCCCCCAGGACCTGCGCAAGATCGGCTCGTTCGACCCGCGCCCCGATGTCTCGATCCGTATCGAGCGAGACCAGTTCGAGCGCCAGATCGAGGACGAGCTCAAGCCCGAGATCAGGCACCTCCAGTCCGAGCGGCACGAGGTGGCCGCGGCCCGCGACCGCATCGAGCAGTACGCCACCGATCTGTCACAGCAGCTCGAGCGCTACAAGGAGCGCACTCGCGCCATGGAGCGCGCGCTCCTGGAGGCCCGGGCCCTGCTCGGCGAGCGCGGACGGCCCTTCGAGGGCGCCCGGGTGGCCCGCGCGCGCGAGCTGCTCAGACAGGCCGGCGCCGCCCTGGGCGCCGGCGAGTCCCCCCTGGCGCCGCGCCTGGACTCCCCGGAGGTGCCGCACCATGATCTCCCCTGACGGCCCCGACGCCCTCCAGCGCCGCGCCGCCTTTGTCGCCTGGTTCGACGCCCTCCCCCGGGTCCGCTCGCGCCAGGAGCAGGTCGGGCGCTGGCTCGCCGGCCACGCCCAGTCCATCCCGCTCCTCAACCCGGACGACGCCGACCTGCCGCGCGATCTGCTCCGGCGCCTGCGCCAGACCTTCGGCGGCAAGTGCCTCTACTGCGAGCAGCCTGTCCTCGGCGACGACGAGGCCAACCTGCACCTGTACCGCCCCCCGTTCCAGGCCCTCCAGGAGCGCGACGGCGCCGTGGATAACCCCGACTGCTATAAGTGGCTGCGCTGGGACCCCCACAACCTCCAGCTGACCTGCGCCGCCTGCAACCAGGCCAAAGCGACCCTCTTCCCCGTCGCCGGCCGGCGCGCCCGGCGCGGCGACCTGGGCGATAGCCTGCGCGCCGAGCGGCCGCTGATCCTCAACCCGCTCGACCACGCCGTCAACCCGCTCCGCCACCTCCACTTCGACCACGAGACCGGCCTGGTCAGCCCCGCGCAGCTCGACAACGCGCCCTCGGTCGAGGGCGCGTGCACGATTGACGCGCTCGAGCTGAACCGCCCCGAGCTCGTGCTGGCGCGCCAGGAGCGGGCCCGCGCCCTGCTGGAGCGCTGGGAGGCGCTGATGCGCCTGGGCGAGCCCGAGCGCCGCGCCCGGCTCGTCGCCGAGCTCCCCCTGCTGCGCGCCGCCTGCGCCGACGACGCGCCCTTCGCGGGGCTGCACCGGCAGCTCCTCTGGCGCCTCACCCGCGCCCTCAGGCTGACCCAGGCCAACGGCTGGCCGGCCTTCCGCGCCGAGCTGGCCCGCTGGAACGGGGCGAGCACGCTCCCGGACGGGCCCGACCCCGAGCAGCTGCGCCTCGAGGAGCGCCGCCTCACCCTCACCGGGCTATGGGAGCAGGCACAGCGCGACCCCGCCCAGGTCTCGGCGCAGATGCTTCAGCGGGCCAAACGGGAGCGCCAGCAGATCGACGCGCTCAAGGCCAGGCTGCGCGGCCGCGGCCTGCCCGTTGACGACCTGCCCATAGACAGGGCCGAGCTCGAGCGCAACGCACCGCGGGCCCTGCCCGGCGTGGATGTGCTGCTCGTCACGGTCACCGAGGTCGAGGCCCGCGCCGTGCTCAGCCAGAGCCGCTCGACCACCGGCAAGGCCGCCCAGCGCCTCTTCATCAACGGCAAGCCCTACCGCGACCTCGGCGTCTTCGGCGGGGCCCGCACCGTCATGGTCCAGTCCGGCATGGGCGCGGGCGGCCCCGCGGGCGCGACCCTCACCGTGGACGAGGGGATCCGCGAGCTGCGGCCGCGCACCGTGATCATGGTCGGGATCGCCTTCGGCGTGAACCCTGATGAGCAGCAGATCGGCGATATCCTCGTCGCCGAGCAGCTCCTCTGCTACGACTCGCAGCGCTGGGGGACCGACCACAGCGGCGCCGCGGAGATCAAGCTGCGCGGGGCCAGGCCGTACGCGCCGACCAGCGTGCTCAACCGCTTCCGCGACGCGACCCTCGACTGGCACGGGGCCAACGTCACCTTCGGCCTGCTCCTGTCGGGCGAGAAGCTGATCGACAACCTGGAGTTCCGCGACGCGCTGCGCCGCTCCGCGCCCGAGGCGATCGGCGGCGAGATGGAGGGCAGCGGCCTCTACGCCGCGGCCCACCTCAACAAGCGCGATTGGATCCTGGTCAAGGCGATCAGCGACTGGGCCGACGGCAACAAGGCCCAGGACAAGGCCCACAACCAGCGCTGCGCGGCGACCAACGCCGCCGCCTTTGTGCTCCACGCCCTCCAGAGCGGCGGCTTCGCCGGCTGAGCGCCGCGCCGACCGTCCCCAGCGACGCAGGGGAGGCCCGCCTCGCCTCCCCTGTCCACCCCCTTGGCACTACAGGCCGAGCCAGAGCACGCCAAGGACGGCGCCAATCAGAATCAGGAGCGGCAGGCAGCCCGTGCCGGACGCCGCCGGCTCCTGCGGCACGCTCACGTAGACGACCTGCGGCTCGCGTCGGGGCGCCAGGCGGCTCACGAACGCGGCCACGACGAACGCGGTGATCGAAGCGGTGCCGATGATCACGAAGAGCAGGTCGGCGATGGTACTCATAGCGGCCTCCTCCCACCATGCTTCTCCTACCCCTGTAGTAAAGCAGGCGCCCGCGCTGAAATACCCTCTCGCCCGGGCCGAGATTTCAGCGCTGCCCGCGCGGAAATCCCAGCGCGCAGGGCGTGACGGCCCGGCTCTGGAAGATGGGCTGGGCGAAGGGCCAGGGCGGCCCGAGTCGAGCACACCGAGCTAGGGCGCGCCCAGGCGACCTCTTCGGGCATGGTCGGAGCGGCCCGGGCTTCAGCACGTCACCCCCGATGCCCGACACCCGAGACCCTGCGCTGCAAGCGCACTAGGGCGCGCCCAGGCCGACCACGCTGGCGACGGCGTGCTCGCGGGTGTGCGAGAGGCTGAGGGCGAGGCTGGCGAGGCCGAGGGCGGCGGCGGCGGCGGCGGCCTCGCCGTGAAGCCGCAGCTCGGGGCGGCCGCCGGGGCCGCGGGCCACCTCGATCTCGAGCAGGCGCAGGGGCGCGCCCTCGGCGGGCGCCCCCGCGGCCAGGCCCCTCAGGCCGAGGCCCAGGGCCTTGGCCGCGGCCTCCTTGGCCGCCTAGCGCGCCGCCAGCGACTCGTAG
>DAOLDO010000402.1:0-6119 GCA_035327325.1 Chloroflexaceae bacterium
CCCCCGAGGACCAGAAGCTGCTGGAGAAGCTGGGGGTGATCGCCGCCATGGCCCTGAACAACGCCCGCCAGTACCAGGAGCTGGCCAAGCACCAGCAGCAGCTCGACGCGCTCTACACCTCGGCCCGCACGATCACCAGGGCCGGCCTGGAGCTCGAGCCGGTGCTCCAGGCCATCCTCGACGAGGCCGTCAAGGTGACCGGCACGACCTTCGGCACCATGCAGCTGCTCGAGGGCGCCGAGCTGGTCTTCCGCGCCGCCTGGCCGATCGAGCGCAAGGCCGGGCTGATCGAGCGGATCGGCGCCATGGGCCTGGACGGCCCCGGCATCACCGCGCGCACGGCGCGCACGGGCCGGCCCCAGCTGGTGCCAGACGTCGCGAAGGACGCGGCCTACGTCCTGGGGGCGCCGGGGATCGGCTGCGAGCTGGCCGTGCCCCTGATCCGCGAAGGCCAGACGATCGGCGTGCTGAACGTCGAGCACGCCCAGCCAGGCCAGCTCGGCGAGGCCGACAAGGAGCTGCTGGCGGGCCTGGCCGACCTGGCCGTGGTGGCGATCGCCAACGCCGAGCAGTACAAGGAGCTAGAGGACACCAAGGACTTCAAGCTGGCCAGCCAGGCGGTGGCCTGGCTGGGCCTGTTCGGCGCCGACTGGCAGCACACGATCAACCAGAAGATCGTCAGCATCCAGGGCTACGTTGATGGCCTGCAGGCGCTCCTCAGCGCGCAGGCTCTCGCCCCGGAGGAGGTCGAGCTCACGCGGGAGACCTTGCGCCAGATTGATGCGGTGGCCGGGAGCATCAGGGCGGTGCCGTTCACCAGCCAGGTGCCGGCGGGCGGGGCCGGCGGCGCCGCGACGCCGATTGACGAAGAGCTGCCCCGCTTCGCCCAGCGCCTCTGCCACGACCGCCCGGACATAGACCTGCGCCTGAACCTGGCCTGCGCCGGCGTCCACGTCGGCATCCCGCCCCAGTGGCTGCAGGTGGCCCTGGAGAAGCTGATCAGCAACGCGCTCAAAGCGATGCCGGGCAGGGGGGCGCTGACGATCGCCACCAGGCGCCACCTCGGTCGCGTGCAACTGACCGTGCGCGACAGCGGCGGCGGCATCCCCGAGCAGGCCCGGCCCTACTTCCTGAAGCAGACGGTGCCGCGCACGCCCGCGAACGCGAGTGCGGGGAGCGGCATGGGCGCCCTGATCGCGCGCTTTGTGGCGATGAGTCACGGCGGGGACCTACGGCTGGTGTTTACGGAGCCTGGCGTCGGCACCGAGCTGCTGTTCGAGCTGCCGATCGTGAGCCCGGCCGACGCGTGAGTTCCCGGCGACCAAGGGGAGGTGTGCGATGCGTGAGAAGCGACGCGTGCTGGTCGTTGACAACGACCCCGACCTGCGCAACATGCTGAGTTTCCGGCTCGCCGTCGCGGGCTACCAGGTGTACACGGCCGCGAGCAGGGCCGAGGCCCTCGAGCTGCTCCAGCGCGAGGTGATCCACATCGCCGTCCTCGACGTGCGCCTGGAGGACGACAGCCGCCCGGCCGACCGGAGCGGGCTCGACCTGGTGCGCGACCTGCCCGCCTACATCCCCTACGTGGCCTTCACGGCCTACGAGGACATCCCGACCCTGAAGTACGCCCAGGAGGTGGGCCTGCGCACCCTGAGCAAGGCCACCGACGACGCCGTGCCCCGGCTGCTCCGGCTGCTCGACGAGACCTACGAGGACCGGGCGCGGATCAACCTCGGGCTGCGGATCCGCGCCGGGCTCGACCTGGACGAGGCCGCGCGCCAGATCCAGGTGCCCGACGAGCCGGCCGGGCCGCCGCCGAGCGGCGCCGACCTGGTCTGCATCCTCCAGCGGCTCTTCTGGGCCGCCGAGGAGGTCGAGGTCGAGGCGCTGCTGCCGGCCGACAAGGCGCCGACCCTGTCGCAGTCGGGCTCGCTGCTGCTGCTGGCCCGACCCCCCCTCCCGGCCAACGGGCGCGCCGAGCCCGTGGTGGTCAAGTTCAGCAGCGCCGAGGAGGTGCGTCGCGAGCAGCAGGGCTACGCCGCGATCGAGCCGTACCTGCGCGGCAAGCGCCGCACGAGCCTGCGCGACACGGCCTACTCGCGCCGGCTTGGCGGCCTGGTGTACGACCTGATTGACAACGACCGGCTCGACATGATCGGCATCTTCGACGAGGTGTACCTCGAGCACGAGGCCGCCCACACCATCGCCCTGCTCGAGCGCTTCTTCGCCATGCTCGAGCCGATGTTCGCAAACGCCCGACCCGAGCAGGTCGAGCTGACCGGGCTGTACATGGCGGCCCTGCGCATGACGCCGCAGAAGCTCGACGCCGCCCTGGCCAGGCTCCACCCCAAGGATGTGGCCGAGCCGCAGCTGCGCCTGCGCGGCCTGCGCGAGCCCCTGCTCAACCCGCTGGTCTGGCTGCGCCAGGGCGACGGCCTGCGCCCCTTCCCCGCCCACACCAGGGTCGGCCTGTGCCACGGCGACCTGCACGGGCGCAACATCCTCGTGGACGACAGCGAGGGCTTCTGGCTGATCGACTTCTCGCGGGTTGAGCGCAGCCACATGCTGCGCGACTTCGCCGAGCTCGAGACGGACATCAAGTTTCACCTGCTGCCGGTGGTTGACCTGGGCGAGCTGCTCCCGTTCGAGCGGGCCCTGCTGGCGCCCGCCCGCTTCGGACACCCCCTGCCCGAGCGCGAGGCGGGCGGCGCGCAGCTCGACAAGGCCTACCAGGTGATCGGGGCCCTGCGCCGGATCGCGGACGAGCACCTGAAGCTCGGCGGCGACATGCGCGAGTACTACCAGGCCCTGCTGTTCCACACCCTGAACGTGGTCAGGCTGGCCCACATCAGCGAGGCGAAGAAGGAGTACGCCCTGCTCGCGGCCTCGCTGATCTGCCAGCGCCTGAGCGCCTGGCCCGACTGGGAGCTGGTGCCGCCGCCCGCGCCGGCGGGCGCGCCCGAGGCCCAGCCCCGGCTGGCGACTCGGGTGACCGGCATGGTCGCCTTCATGGGCGCCGGGGCCGTGGTGGCCATGGTCGTGCTGGCCGCCCTGACCCTGCTCAACCCGAGCTGGCAGCAGCAGCTGATGGCCCTGACCGTCCTGGCCCTGCTGATCATCGCCGCCTTCGGCGTGGCCGGCCTGGTGAGCGGGGCGACCGTGGTGGCGGCGCTGCGCGAGATCCTGGCCAGGCTGCTCGGCGGCCCCAATCCCCCCGGCGGGCCCGCCTAACGCTCCGTCCGCGCTACTCGGCGGGGTTGGGCGGGCTGGGGCGGCCACGCTGGGCCGTCTTTACGCCCTTTGCGAGAGGGTACGGGCGACCCCACGTGGTCGCCCGGCCCGGGGGCGTGAAACCCCCGGCCCTCGCCCTGCGTACCAGTAGCGAGCGACGATCCGTGTGCCTGACCCTGGGAAGGAGCGCCCGCCCATGACCCTGACCCTGAGCTTGCTCGCCGTGGCCGCCGTCGTGGTGATCGTCTGGCGGCGCCGGCGCGGCCCTAGCCGCGGCGACTCAAGCCTGGACAGCTCGCCCACCTACTTCGCCGACACCGGCGCATCGTCCGGTCGCGGCGGGAGGTCCGACGACGACCACGGCGACTCGGGCGGCGACTCGGGCGGCGGCGACTCGGGGGGCGGCGGCGACGGCGGCGGCGGCGAGTAGCCGGTCAAGGGGCCTCCTTCTAGCCGCGGTACGCGCCCCGCGCGACCGGCGGGACGTACTCGGCAAGATCGCCCTCGGACAGGTACACCGTGCGCTCCAGCTCGGCCGACCTGTAGAGGGCCATTAGCATCTCGACCACCGCCACGCCGTCGTGGAAGGTCTCGATCGGCCGCCGCCCCGTGCGGAAGCACTCGACCATGTGCCGGTTCTCGAGGGTGTAGCCGTAGATGCCGGCCTCGTCCTCCAGCACGGGCATCAGCCCCTGCTCCGCGTTCTGCTTCTCCAGCAGGTCCTCGCCCGCGGCGCCCTGCAGGTCCCGCGAGAGGAAGACCCTGAGGCCCGTGCTCAGAGTGTTGAGCTCCAGCGAGTACTCGGGGCCGAGCAGCTCGATCTGGATGCGCAGGCCCGGCCCGACGTAGGCCCACGAGGTGCTGGCCTCGATCATCGCCTTCTGGCCCTGCTCGTTCTCCAGCACCAGCACGCCGCGGGCGAAGTCCTCGGCGGGCCTGCTGGCGTAGTCCACCTCGGGGCCCATCATCTGCTTGAGCCGCTCGACGTACTCGGGCCGCGTCCACTTGAGGTTGGCCACAGTGGCGTTGGCGCTGACCAGGCGCAGGCTGCCGCGGTCGGCGCCGGGCGGCGTCAGCAGGAAGCGGGCGACCTCGACGCTGTGGCACATCATGTCGGAGAGCACGCCGCCGCCCTGGCGCTCGCCCTGCCAGAACCAGGGCTTGTGGGGGCCGCTGTGTTCCTCGGAGGCGCGGGCCAGGTAGGGCTGCCCGCTCCCCGGCACGCCGCGCCGCCAGATGATCTCCTTGCCGCGCTGCACCGCCGTCGAGAAGATCTGGTTCTCGAGGTAGCCGTGGTTGAGCCCCGCCTCCTCGGCCAGGCGCAGGACCTCGCGGGCCTCGGCCAGGTTGCGGGCCAGGGGCTTCTCGCAGGCGACGCCGAGGAGCCTGCCGCGCCCGCCGGTCACCACGGCGTGGATCGTGCGCATGGCCTCGACCCGCGCGTCGTTGGGCCCCAGGATCCAGATGGCGTCAATCTCGTCCGAGGCCGCCAGCGCCTCGAGGGACTCGTAGGCCCGGCACGGGCCGAGCCCGGCGGCGTTGGCGCGCTCGGCGAAGGCCGCCGCGTTGGCCGCGGTGGGGCTGTAGACGCCGGCGACCTGCACGTTGCGCACGCCGAGCATAGACTGGAGGTGGAAGTCGGCGATGAAGCCGCTGCCCAGGAATCCAACGCGCAGCACGGGGACGATCGCGGGCTCGCTCATGGGTCTCCTCCTCGTTCCGTGGCCCGGCGCCGCGCCGGGCCGGCGGTATTGGCACGCTTCAGCGCAGGCCCCGCTGCCGCCCGTAGACCGCGAGCAGCAGCAGCAGCGTGACCCCGTAGATGATCAGGCGGGCCGACTCGGGCAGCTGCAGGCTGGTGAGCAGGCTGGTGAGCAGGGTGAGCACCAGGGCCCCGGCCATGGTGCCCCAGTAGCTGCCGTGCCCGCCCGCCAGCAGGGTCCCGCCGACCACCACCGCCGCCACCGAGGGAAGGGTGTAGGCCGCGCCGAGCCTGATGAAGACATTCTGCGTGTAGCCGAGCAGCATCACCCCCGCCAGGGCCGCGAGCAGGCCGCTGAGGGTGAAGGTCAGCACCACCATCGCCGGCACCGGCACCCCCGAGAGGCGCGCCGTGGTGCGGTTGACGCCGATGGCGAAGAGCTGCTTGCCGTAGGCGCTGCGCTCGAGCAGCAGCCACATCGCCACGCCGAGCACGATCCAGACCGGGACGACCCCCGGGATGCCCAGCAGCAGCGGCCGGCTCACCAGGGCGGCGAGGGCCCGCGGCGTAGCCCCGAGCATCTGGCCCTGGGTCACGGCCAGGATCAGGCCCTGGACCACGCCGGCCATGCCGAGGGTCATCACCAGGGCGGGGATGCGCAGCAGCGTGACGCCCAGCCCGTTGAGCGCCCCCACCGCGGCGCCGCAGGCGAGGGCGAGGCCGACGGCGGGCAGGGTCAGGGCGTCGCTCCCGCCGGTGATCCGGTAGACCAGCACGGCGCTCAGGGTGATCACCGCGCCCACCGAGAGGTCAATGCCCTCGCCCCCGCTGATGATCACCAGGGTCTGGCCCGCGGCGACGATGCCCAGGAAGGCGCTGAGGCGCAGGATGTTGATCGCCAGCTCGGGGCTGGCGAAGCCCGGCCGCAGCACCCCGCCGAGGGCGAACAGCCCGATCGCCAGCAGCAGGGCGGCCAGGGGCGGCGCTATTGTGATCCGTCGCATCGCGTCCTCCCGCCTGGTGTAGAACGGGGCAAGCTTGTCGGCGTCAGCTCAGCGGCGGGCCGCATCGGCGGGCGGCTCCGGCCTTCATCCTTCATCCTTCATCCCTGTCCCCGCGCCTGCCGCGCAGCAGGGCCGCCAGCCCCGGCCCGGCCAGCACCAGCATGACGATCAGCCCGTCCACC
>DAOLDO010000403.1:0-6108 GCA_035327325.1 Chloroflexaceae bacterium
CGGTCCGCCGGTACAGCTCCAGCGCCTCGTGCAGCCGGGCCACGCCGGGCTCGCGCAGCCCGCGGGCGCAGAAGCTGATGCCGAGGTTGACCAGCACGTCGGCCCGCCGGTCGGGCATGGCCTCCGGCAGGCCGGCGAGGGCCCGCTCGAGCACGCCCTCGGCCGCGTCGAAGGCGCCGAGGGCGAGGTGGAGCGAGCCCTGGCGGTGGAGCAGCAGGGCCTCCTCGACCGGGTCCGCGCCCCCCAGGGCCGCCAGCCCCCGCTCGACCCAGGCCAGGGCCTCGCCGGGGGCCTCGTGCTCCAGGGCGCCCGCCAGGCCGCGGCATGCGCGCGCGGTCAGGGCGGGGCTCGACGGTCGGTCCTCGGCCCCTTGCAGGCGGGCGAGGGCGGCCATGAGGCTCGCCCGGGCCTCCCCCCCGGCGCCGGCGAAGATCTGGGCCTCGGCGCGGGCCAGCAGGAGCTCGACGGCCCGCTCGTGGTCCATGTGCTCGGCAGGGATCTGCTCGAGTACGGCCCGCAGCTGGGCCAGACGCCCCCGGTGCAGGGCGTCGAGGCTGGCCGCGACCGCGAGCTCCGCCGCGCTCGCCGCGTCGCCCGCGTGGAGCAGGTGATAGGCGGCGCCGAGGCTGTCGGGCGCCACCTCCTGGAAGTAGCCGGCCGCCGACCGGTGGAGCCGGATGCGCTCGGCGCGGGCGGGCAGCTCGCTGTAGAATGCGCGCACCAGGGCGTGCTGGACGTACGCACCACCCTCGTCGCTCCGGCGGAGCAGCAGCTGCCGGTCGCTCAGGCTGCGCAGGGCGCGCTTCACGGCGCCCCCCGCCATATACTCGACGAGGTCGCGCGTGGCCCCCGTCACCGCGAGGGCGGCGACGGCCTGCATCACCTGCCGCTCCTCGCGGGACAGCCCCTCGTCAACCTCGGCGATGAGGTAGCGCTCGACGTCGGGGGCCGAGACGAGGCCCGCGATCGCGGCCTGCGCGTCCGGCCTGCCGGCCAGCAGGTTCGACGCCAGGATCAGGAGCTGGGCGTTGCCCCCCGTCGCCCGGTGCAGTTCGCCCAGCAGGGCCGGGTCGAGGCTCACGCCGTGGGAGGCGACCAGCATGGCGGCCTCGCCCTGCTCAAGGCCGCCCAGCCGCAGCAGCTCGGCCTCGACGAAGGGCGGCAGGGCCTCGCGGGAGGCGACGAGAAGGCGCAGCAGGCCGCCGCGGGCCAGGCGGCGCAGGCCCGCCAGCAGCAGCGCCGCGGTCGGGTCGCCGGCCAGTACGTGGGCGTCGTCCAGGCAGAGCAGCGGGTCGGGGCCGGCGGCGCCGCGCGGGAGCGCCGCGAGGACCATGTCGGCCAGCGTCCGCGCCAGGTGGGCCCGGTCGTCGCGCAGCCGGGCGCGCTGCAGGTGCTCCCACGGCCCGGGCTCGCCCTGCCGGGCGAGATGGGCGCAGAGCTGGTAGAGCAGCCGGTCGAGCCCCGCGTCGGCCATGCAGGCATGGAAGAAGCGGGCCTCGGGCGGCGCGGCGCGCTGGAGGAGCTCGCTCAGCAGGGCCGTCTTGCCGACGCCGGCCATCCCGATCAGCGCCACAGCCCGCTCCGCCCGCAGGCGCCCCTGGAGCGTGCGCAGCTCGCCCTCGCGGCCGAGGAAGGGCCCGCCCGCGGGCGGCAGCTCGGCCGGGGGCGGCGGCGGGAGCGTCACCTTCGCGAGGAGGTGCTCCAGCGACGCGAGCATCTCGGCGGCGTCGGGTCGCCGGGCAACATCGAGGGCGAGGGCCCGCCGGATCAGGCGCTCGGTCTCCGTGGCGATGAGGGGGTTGACGCGGCGCAGCGCCAGGACCAGCTCGCCGGCGTCGCTCAGCGGGCGCTGGCGGGTGAGCAGCTCGAAGAGCGTGGCCCCGAGGGCGTAGATGTCGGAGCGGGGCTCGACCTGGCCGCGCCACTGCTCGGGCGGCGTGTAGCCCGGCGTGCCGCTCGGGCGCTCCCGAGCTTCGCCTGAGCCCCCGTCGGCCGGCGGGCGGTGCGGCCTGGACAGGCCGAAGTCAACCAGCCAGATGCGCCCCTCGCTGTCGAGCAGGATGTTGGCGGGCTTGAGATCGCCGTGGATGACGGGCGCCGGCTCGCGACCGTGCATATAGGCGAGGGCCGAGCAGACGTCGCGCGCGTAGCGCAGGGCCGTCTCCTCGGGGAGCGGCCCGAGCTGGCCCTTTAGCACCAGCTGGAGGCTGGTGCCCGTGATGTACTTCATCACCAGGCAGTGCTCGGCGGGGAGGTACTCGTAGATCTCGGGGATGTTGGGGTGGCCGGGCGTATTGAGGCGCACCAGGAGCCGGGCCTCGCGCTCGAAGGCGGCGGTCACCTGGGGGTACAGCTCGGCCGACACCGTGTCGAGCCGCAGCTGCTTCACGACGCAGCGCCGGTCGAGCACGATGTCGTCGGCCAGCAGGGCCCGCCCGAAGCTGCCCGACCCCAGCTGCTGCTCCAGGCGGTAGCGGCCGCCGATGAGTGGGCCGGGCCCCGCCAGCCTGCTCCAGCCCGGCAGCGCTTCGCCGGCGCCGAGGACGCCCCCGCACTGCCCGCAGTAGCGCGCCGCGGCGCGGTTGCCGTGGCCGCAGGCGGCGCAGGAGACGACGGGGCGGGCCATAGCTGGGCTCCGAGCAAGAGGTGGCGCCGAGGCGGTGCGATGGGGCGCACCCCGTGGGTGGAGCGTGGCGAGGGCTGGCCGGGGTGACGTGGAATTTGGACTCGATTGTACGGTCTCCGGCGACTATGCGTCAATGGCTGTTCGTGACAATGCTGCAACCATTGTTGTCGCCTGTACGGGTGCTCGTGGAGCCGGGCGAGGGCTGAGTCGGCGGCCCTTCCGGTTGCGGGCGCCCGCCTGTCTTGGCGCTGAGGTGGCGCTGAGGTGGCCGCGCTTCACTGGGGAGCGGGCGGCGGCTAGAGTTGGCACAGGAAACGAAGCGCACAGCACAGGAGCAGCCAGATGATCGCCGCCTACCTGCCCCGCGAGACCGTGCACACCCGCGTCCGCCGCGCCTGGTCGGAGCACGTCGCGCCCGCCCTGGAGGTCACCGACCAGGGCCTGATGCTCTCGGCGCTGGTGGTGGCCAGCACCTGCGTGGACGAGATCGTCGCGGCCGAGGGCTACCCGGGGCCGCGGGCCGGCGCGCGGCTCTGGATCGCGCGCCGCTCGTTCAGCCAGTTCGACGCCCTGGTCGAGGCCCGGCGCATGCGCAACCGGGCCGTCCACCACCTCGACTACAGGCTGCACCACCAGGGCTACGTCGGCGCCCTGGCGAGCTTCGCGGTCGCCCTGCGCGACCACGGCCTCGCCCTCGGCGACGGCTGACCTCGCTTCTGCCCGATCCTCAAGGCCAGGGCCGTCACCCCCGCCCCCTCTCCCACGCGTGGGAGAGGGGGCATCGTGGTGGGGCGGAGGGTCGGTCATCAGCAGGCCCCGCCAGACGGCCCTCTGGGGAGGGTTAGCGCGTGGCGAAGGGCAGGAAGACCTGGCGCAGCGGCGGCGCCGTGGGGTTGGGCGCGATAAAGGTGCTCACCTAGGCCTGGCGCATCAGCGCCCCCTGCGCGCCGACGGCGGTGGCGACAAAGGCGTGGACGCCCTCGCGCCGGCTCAGCCAGGCCCCGCCGTAGACCCCGTCGCCCGCCGCGCCATCGTTGCTCATCCCGCTATCGCGCAGGGCGAGCAGGCCGACGACCCGCCCGGCGCCGTCGCGCACGGTCACGCTGATGGCGGCCCCGGTCACCGGCCGGCGGTCGGCCAGGGTGGCCAGCAGGCGCACGCCCTCGCGGGCGCGGTAGGTGTCGCGGGTCAGGTAGAGGCGCAGCGTCAGGTCGCTCTCGGCGAGGACGCGCAGGCTGAAGGGCTCGCCCGCGGCCTGGGCGGGCGCGGCGTCCGCATCGAGGCCCGCCGGGGCGGCCGCCGCCTCGCCCGCGGCCTGGGCGTCGGGCCGGGCCACATCGGCGGACCACCCGTCCTCGGCGCGATCGGACAGCAGCGCCTCGGGGTCGGGGGCCAGCTCGGTCGCGGGCGCCTCGGCGAGGTCGGCGGGCGCCGGGCCGTGGGCCAGGCGCAGCTTCCAGGCCCCCGCGACCAGGGCCGGCGCGGTGACGCGGAAGTACGCGTAGGTGCCGCCGCTCACGTAGGTCACGCCCGGCGTCGCGGCCGCCGTCGCCGGGGAGATCACGGCGCCGCGGGGCGTCTCGAGGCTCACCGCGATCCTGGCCGTGGGCCGCGACCAGCTGGCCGCGAAGGTCGCGTCGCGGACGCTCCCGTCAACGGCGACGAGCTCGCTGTGTGTGGCCCCGGCGGCAAGCGAGCCCGAGACGG
Source organism: Chloroflexaceae bacterium (assembly GCA_035327325.1). Taxonomy (GTDB): domain Bacteria; phylum Chloroflexota; class Chloroflexia; order Chloroflexales; family Chloroflexaceae; genus CAIWXH01. The sequence goes on from DAOLDO010000403.1 coordinate 4,334, forward strand.
CGCGCAGGGTCTGCCGGTTGCCCACGGCGCCGGCGATGCTGCTGTAGACCCCCGAGAGCTGGTCGGGGGCGGGCGCGAAGTTGAAGGTCCCGCCGGTCTCCGCGGCCCAGCGCAGCAGGTCGGCCTGGTTGGCGTCGGCACCGTAGCCAATGGTGTGGAGCGCGGTGCCGCCGCCGACGAGGCGGGGCAGGACGGCGGCGGCGCTGGGCGAGACGTTCTCCTGGCCGGCGCTGAGCAAGACGGCGGCGCGGGCGAGGTTGGGCAGCGCGCGGGCGTCCAGCTCGTCCTGCCCGCGGCCCAGGCCCGCGCCGATGGCGGTGCTGCCAGCGGCGTAGAGCGACTCGATGGCCAGGCGGGCGGCGGCGCGCGTGGTGTCACCCGGCCCGCCGATCGTCTGCAGGGGGAAGTCCACCCGGGCGCTGCTGCCGAAGCTGACCACGGCGATCTGGTCGCCCGGACGCATCAGGTCCACGAACTGCTTGGCGGACTCGACGGCCGCGGCGAGCTTGGGGCCGCTCATGCTGCCCGAGCGGTCAATCACCAGGGCCACGGCGGCCCCGCCGGCCTCGGCGTAGCGCACCGCCTGGGGCGCGACGGCCGACACGCCGCGGGCGCTGACGGTCAGGTCGTAGAGCCCCGGAGCCGCCTGCGCGGGCGCGACCACCTCGGCCCGGGCCCGGTGCCCGCCGGCGAGCAGGACCAGGTCGGCCTGGGCCTGGCCGACCCTTACGCTCAGCTCTGAGGGAGCCAGGTCGCCGGCGGAGAGGTCGAGCTCGACGATGAGCTTGCCCGGGCGCCCCGGGGCGCCCGCCGGAGCGGGCTGGGCGGCGGTGGGCCGCACGACCGCGATCCGCAGCGGCGCGGGCGCCTCGCCCGCCGCGGCCGTGCGGCGCAGCTTCGCGCCCTTCAGCAGGTCCTCGCAGGGCCGCTCGCCGTCCTTCACGCAGGCGGCGAAGGGCTCGGGGACGACCGACTGGCCGCCGAAGGGCCCGTAGCGTTCATTACTAAGGTTGAAGGAGGCGCCCTTGTAGAGCGCGAGGTGGAGGTGCACCTGGGCCCAGCCGCCGGTCCTGCCGGCCCCGCCGAGGCGCGTGGCCGTGGTGACGCGGACCTCGCGCGTGTCGCCGGCGCCCTTGAGCACGGCAGGGTCGATCGTGTTCAGGTGGGCGTAGAACGACTGGTAGCCGTTCTCGTGGTCAATGAAGACGACATTGCCGTAGCGCGCCCAGCCGTCGGTCGCGGGGCCGGCGTAGATGACCCTGCCGGGCGCGATGGGCAGGACCGGCTCGTCGAGGGCGAAGTCGAAATCCAGGGCGTGGTAGTCGTTGGGGCCACCGGCGCGGTCCGTGTGCTGGGGGGTGCTGATATCGCCGTAGCCCTGGAAGATCGCGCGCTCGACGCCCTGGGCCCAGGGCGGCACGATCACAAAGTCGGCGGGCTTCGCAACAGCGCCCGCCGCGGGCTCTCTGAGAGCCGCGACGGGGGTAGCGGGCGACAGGGCCAGCAGCGCGAACAGGGCGATCAGCATGAGAGAGGTCAGTCGGGACACCTGGTCACCTCCTCGCGTCGTGGGGCCCGCCGGGCCGCCCGGGCGGGCGGGCGACCAGCATGCCGCCCACCCCCAGCATAGGGGCCGGGGCGTCACAAATGTGGCGCCTGGGGCGGGCGGGGAAACCCTCGCGAGGAGGAGGGCTGTGCGTAGGTCTCGGCGCGCCATGGCCTAGTGGGTCACTTGGTGTGCGCATCGTCATTGTCGTTGAGGTGTGAGGTGTGAG
>DAOLDO010000404.1:0-6106 GCA_035327325.1 Chloroflexaceae bacterium
ACCGCTTTATCGTGCGCCGGCGCAAGCCGTAGGGGCGCGGCCCGCCGCACCCCTACGGTCTGGGCGGTAGGTAGTAGATCCCCCGCGGATACTGCCTATCGCCCAGCGGCCGTAGCCTCAAGGAGACAAGCAAGATGTCCCGCTCCTCCAAGAAAGGACCGTACGTTGACATCCGTCTGCTCGAGCGCGTGGAGGATATGAACCGCGCGAGCGAGAAGCGGGTGCTGCGTACATGGTCGCGCGACTCGACCGTCTTCCCCCAGATGATCGGCCACACCATCGCGGTCCACGACGGCCGCCGCCACGTGCCGGTCTACATCACCGAGAATATGGTCGGCCACAAGCTCGGCGAGTTCGCGCCCACCCGCCTGTTCCGCGGCCACGGCGGCAAGAAGGCCGACAAGCGCGGCAAGATGAAGTAGCGACGCCGCGCCCTGGCGTCTGACGGCGCCGCCGTCTGCGCGGGCAGCTCGTGATTTGTGGTACAATGACCGGGTTTGCTCCGTGACCGCCGGCCGCGCCCGGAGCGCAAGCGAGTAAAGAACGATGGAAGTAAAAGCAGTCACTCGTCTGGTGCGCATCTCGCCGCTGAAGGTTCGCCTGGTGATGGATGTGGTGCGGGGGATGCCGGTTGACAAGGCCCTGGCGACCCTGAACTACATGCCCCAGAAGGCGGCCCGCGAGGTGGCGCGCACGATCAAGTCGGCCGCGGCCAACGCGGAGCACAACTTCGACCTCGACCCCGAGGCCCTGGTGGTCAAGCGCATCTACGCCGACCAGGGGCCGGTGCTCAAGCGCTTTATGCCGCGGGCCCGCGGGATGGCCAATAAGATCCGCAAGCCGACGACCCACATCACCGTGATCGTTGATGACGGGTCCGACTACTAGACCGCCAGTAGGAGGCACACTTGGGACGTAAAGTACATCCGATCGGCTTTCGCCTCGGCTACATCAAAGACTGGCAGTCGAAGTGGTACGCCGACCGGGGCGCCTACACCGCCCAGCTCCACGAGGACCTTGCCCTGCGCAAGCTGATCGCCAGGGAGCTGGCCAACGCCGGGGTCTCGCGGATTGAGATCGAGCGCTCGGCCAACAAGGTCGAGGTCACGGTCTACACCGCCAAGCCCGGCATCGTGATCGGCAAGCGCGGCGCCAACGTTGACCAGCTGAAGAACGCCCTCGAGCGCCGCACGGGCAAGAAGATCAAGCTCAACATCCAGGAGATCCACCAGCCCGAGCTCGACGCCCAGCTCGTCGCCGAGAGCATCGCCGAGCAGATCAACAAGCGCGTCAGCTACAAGCGGGCCATGAAGCAGGCCGTGCAGCGCGCGATGCGCCTGGGCGCCCAGGGCGTGCGCATCAAGACCTCGGGCCGCCTCGGCGGCGCCGAGATGTCGCGCATCCAGAGCGAGAGCGAGGGCCGCGTGCCCCGCCACACCCTGCGCGCCGACATTGACTACGCCACGGTGCACGCCCACACCACCTACGGGCGCATCGGCGTCAAGGTCTGGATCTACAAGGGCGAGGTCTTCCCCGACCAGCTCGGCAAGGCCCAGGTCGAGCAGCAGGTGGCTTCGCCCGCGCCCGAGCGCGGCGAGCGCCGGCCGAGGAGGGGCGACAATGCTGCTTCCTAAGCGCACCAAGTACCGCAAGATGCAGAAGGGCCGCAGCGAGGGCCTCTCGTACCGCGGCAACAGCGTCGCCTTCGGCGACTTCGGCCTGATGGCCCTCGAGCCGGTCTGGATCACGAGCCGCCAGATCGAGGCCGCCCGCCGCACGATCACCAACTACGTCAAGCGCGGCGGCAAGGTCTGGATCCGCATCTTCCCCGACAAGCCGGTGACCCAGAAGCCCGCCGAGACGCGCATGGGCGGCGGCAAGGGCAGCGTGGACCACTGGGTGGCCGTGGTCAAGCCGGGCCGGGTGATCTTCGAGCTCGGCGGCGTCAAGGAGGATATCGCGCACGAGGCGCTGAAGCGCGCGGCCCAGAAGCTGCCGATCAAGTGCAAGATCATCGGGCGCGACGATGTTGAGCCGGAGGTGAGCAGTGGCGACAGCGAGTGAGCTACGGGATCTCAAGGAGACCGAGCTGCGCGACCAGCTCAAGGGCTACTACGAGGAGCTGTTCAACCTGCGCTTCCAGAAGGTCACCGGGCGCCTGACCAACACCGCCCGTCCGCGCCAGGTGAAGAAAGAGATCGCGCGGATCAAGACCGTCCTGCGCGAGCGCGATCTGGGGCAGGAGTAGCACTATGACTGAGACCGAGCAGCAGATTGGCCCGCGCAAGACCCAGAAGGTCGGCCGCGTGGTCAGCGACAAGATGGACAAGACGGTGACGGTGGCGGTGGACTACCTCAAGCCGCACCCGCTCTACCGCAAGATTATCCGCAAGACGAGCAAGTTCCACGCCCACGACGAGGAGAACACCTGCCGGGTGGGCGATCTGGTCCGCATCGAGGAGACGCGCCCCCTGAGCCGCACCAAGCGCTGGCGGGTCGTCGAGATCGTGCAGCGCGGCGAGGAGTAACGGCGATGATCCAGCCCCAGACCCGCCTGAAGGTGGCCGATAACACCGGCGCCAAAGAGATCATGTGTATCCGCGTCCTTGGCGGCTCGGTGGTCAAGTATGGCCGTGTCGGCGACGTCATCGTCGCCAGCGTCAAGCAGGCCAACCCCGGTGGCGCCGTGAAGAAGGGCGAGGTGGTGCGCGCCGTGATCATCCGTACGGCCAAGGAGTACGGCCGCGCCGACGGCTCGCATATCCGCTTCGACGACAACGCCGCCGTGATTATCGGCAAAGAGAACAACCCCCGCGGCACGCGCATCTTCGGCCCCGTCGCCCGCGAGCTGCGCGAGAAGCAGTTCATGCGCATCGTCTCGCTGGCGCCCGAGGTGCTCTAGCCCGCGAGCAACAGTAGGTAAGCTATGCACGTCAAGACAGGGGACGAGGTCCTCATCATCACCGGGAAGGATAAGGGCCGGCGCGGCAAGATCAAGCGCTCAATCCCCGCCACGAAGCGCGTGGTGGTCGAGGGTTTGAATATTGCCAAGCGCCATATGAAGCCCCGCGGCCCCGGCAAGCCCGGCGGCATCATTGATATCGAGGCGCCGATTGACGCCTCGAACGTAATGCTGATCTGCCCCAGCTGCGGGCGGGCCTCGCGTACGGGCCACCGCTTCCTGGACGAGACCGACCACAAGGGTCGGCCCCGCAAGGTCCGCTTCTGCAAGGCCTGCGACGCCACGATCGATAAGTAGGAAGGCCCTCAGGGCCGGAGGCGAGCCACGACGAGGCGCCTCCTAGCCCCTGGAGAAGAACTATGCCAGTCCGTCTGCGCGAGAAGTACCAGCAGGAGATCGTGCCTGCGCTGATGCAGGAGTTCAAGTTCCCGTCGGTTATGCAGGTGCCCCGCCTGACCAAGATGGTGGTCAACGTGGGCGTCGGCGAGGCCGTGCAGAACTCCAAGGCCCTGGATGCCGCCGTCGGCGACATCACCACCATCACCGGGCAGAAGCCCGTGATTACCAAGGCCCGCAAGTCAATCGCGTCGTTCAAGCTGCGCGAGGGCATGCCGATCGGCGTGATGGTCACCCTGCGCGGCCAGCGTATGTACGACTTCTACGACCGGCTCGTCAACCTGGCCCTGCCCCGTATCCGCGACTTCCGCGGGGTCAGCCGGCGCTCGTTCGACGGGCGCGGCAACTACAGCCTGGGCCTGCGCGAGCAGATCGTCTTCCCCGACATTGACTACGACAAGATTGACAAGCTGCGCGGCCTCGAGGTGGTGATCGTGACCACCGCCACCAACGACGCCCACGGCTACGCGCTGCTCAAGCGCCTCGGGATGCCATTTAGGGACTAGTCTGGGCCAGGAGCACAGGCTCACCAGCCCAACACTTTAGGAGGACAGCCTTGGCGAAGACGTCGCTGATTGTGAAGGCGAGCCGCCCGCAGAAGTTCAAGGTGCGGGAGTACAACCGCTGCAAGACATGCGGTCGCTCGCGGGCATACATGCGCAAGTTCGGCATGTGCCGCATCTGCTTCCGAGAGAACGCCCTCAAGGGCCTCATCCCGGGTGTGGTCAAGTCGAGCTGGTAGGCACTAGCAACTAGGCACATGGCGCATGAGCCGGCCCGGGGCCGGCGCCCGACGTGTGAGGAGGCTCTCTCGTGAGCGTTAACGATCCCATCGGCGATATGCTGACGCGTATCCGCAACGCCTGCATGGCGCGGAAGACTGTGGTTGAGATCCCCGCCTCGAAAATGAAGCTGGCGATTGCGGAGATCCTGAAGCGCGAGGGGTTCATCAAGGAGTACGGCGTGGTTGAGGGCAAGCCCTTCAGCACGATCTCGATCACGCTCAAGTATATGTCGGACCGGCGGCCGGCCATCACGGGCCTGCGCCGCGTGAGCAAGCCGGGCCTGCGCATCTACACCGGCCGGGACGAGATCCCCCGGGTGCGCGGCGGCCTCGGCCTGAGCATCCTCTCGACCCCCAAGGGCGTGATGGCCGGGCACGATGCCTGGCGCGAGCACGTGGGCGGCGAGGTGCTCTGCTACGTCTGGTAGGAAGGGAGGTAGCTGATGTCCCGCATTGGTAGGAAGCCCGTCACCCTTCCGAAGGGCGTCGAGATCAAGGTCGAGGAGGGCAACCTGGTGACGGTCAAGGGTCCCAAGGGCACCCTGTCCCAGCAGCTCCACCCCGATATGGTCATCGGCCAGGAGGATGGCACGCTCACCGTGAGCCGCCCGACCGAGGGCAAGGAGCACAAGGCGCTCCACGGCCTGACCCGCACCCTGATCAACAACATGGTCGTCGGGGTCACGGACGGCTGGCAGCGGGCCCTCGAGATCAACGGCGTGGGCTACAGGGCCGCCCTCGAGGGCAAGACCCTGGTGCTCAACCTCGGCTTCTCGCACCAGATCCGCCTCGACCCGCCGCAGGATGTCCAGTACGTGGTCGGCGAGCGCAAGAGCGCCAACGACCCCCTGGCCCTCTTCGTGCGCGGCATTGACAAGCAGGTCGTCGGCGAGGAGGCCGCCCGGATCCGCGGCCTGCGCCCGCCCGAGCCCTACAAGGGCAAGGGTGTCAAGTACGCCGAGGAGAAGATCCGCCGCAAGGCCGGCAAGGCCGGCAAGGCCAAGTAGGGGCGGCCCCACGTGGCCGCCCGACGGCGGCCCCACGTGGCCGCCCGACGGCGGCCCCACGTGGCCGCCCACGACGGCCCGCAAGGCCGGGTAGGGGCGGCCCCACGAGGCCGCCCGCGATGGGACGACAGACGTCAGACGGCAGGGGATAGAATCTCTGTCGCGACAGCGAGGTAGTTAACCATGGGTACGCGATCCCCCCGCGAGCTGCGCGTCCGGCGCCACTTCCGCCTGCGCAAGCGCGTGAGCGGCAGCCAGGAGCGCCCGCGGCTGAACGTCTTCCGCAGCAACGCCCACATCTACGCCCAGGTGATTGACGACGTGCAGGGCCACACCCTGGCCGCCGCGTCCACCAACGAGAAGGGCTGGAGCGCGGACGACGATAAGAAGACCAAGACCGAGCAGGCGGCCCTCGTCGGCCGGCTGGTCGCCGAGCGGGCCCGCGCCGCTGGGGTGACCAAGGTGGTGTTCGACCGCGGCGGCTACAAGTACCACGGCCGGGTCAAGGCTCTGGCCGAGGCCGCCCGCGAGGCCGGCCTGAGCTTCTAGGCCCACAGGGCCCCATTCGGAGGCAACGTGAAGCGAGAACGCATTAACGCCGACGCGCTCGAGCTCGAGGAGCGCGTGGTCCAGATTAACCGCGTCTCCAAGGTGGTGAAGGGCGGCCGGCGCTTCAGCTTCAGCACCGTGGTGGTCGTGGGCGACGGCAAGGGCCACGTGGGCGTCGGCATGGGCAAGGCCGCCGAGGTCCCCGAGGCGATCCGCAAGGGCACCGAGGCCGCCAAGCGCAACCTGATCCGCATCCCCCTCACCGGTACGACCGTGCCCCACGACGTGGTGACCAAGTTCTCGGCGACCAAGGTGATGATCCGCCCGGCCGCCCCCGGCACCGGCGTGATCGCCGGCCGTGGGGTGCGCCCCGTGGTCGAGGCCGCCGGGATCAAGGACATCCTGTCC
>DAOLDO010000405.1:0-6092 GCA_035327325.1 Chloroflexaceae bacterium
AACAAATCGGCCTTCCCGATCCAGTTTATGGTCTCCTGCTGCGACGAGCGCTCGCCGCCGAGGATGAGCGCGGCGCGGACGCTGTCGCAGACCGCCGCGTCAACGTGCTCCGCGGGCCAGGCCAGGGCGACCGGCTCGTCGGCCACGACGAAGTCGCCAGGGCGGCGCAGCAGGGTGACCACCAGGTCGCGCTCTGTGGCCAGGCCCATCAGAGTCTCGACGTCGAGCACCTGCAGGTAGCCGTCGTGGTCGAGGGCGATGGGCGTGGCGCCCGGGGCCGCCGCCGGCGGGGGCGCGGGCGCCTCCGGCTCGCCCGCCTGGGCCACCAGCCCCTGGCCGAGCTGTTCGGGGAAGAGCTGCTGGATCGCGCCGTCGAGGTCGTGGCCGACCGCGGCGATCACCTGGTCGGCACGGATGCTCATGGCGATGTGGTGGATGAAGTAGATCAGCACGAGCAGGTTGGCGATGGCGAGCAGCACCCCGATCGTCACCGAGAGGTGCGGCACGACGCGGCTGTCCTCAAGCCCGCGCACGGTCCGCACGACCAGCAGGCAGTAGAGGAAGGTGGCGACAAAGGTGCCGAGCACCATCTGGTTGCCGCGGTCGCGCACGAAGTTGCGCAGCAGGCGCGGGCCAAACTGCGAGGAGGCCAGGCTCAGGGCGGCGATGGTGATCGAGAAGGTGGTGCCCGCCACGGTGATCGCCGAGGAGGCGACCGTGGAGAGCAGCGAGCGGGCGCCCTCGGGGCCGCCGCCGTAGACCCACTCCAGCCCGCTCAGTAGCTCGTCGCTCAGGGCGTTGTCAACGGCCAGCGAGACCAGGGCGAGCAGGGCCGCGCCCGCGCTCATCAGGGCCGGCACGAACCAGAAGCTCATGCGCAGGTGCTCGGCCAGGGCGCCGAGCCGGGCGGGCGTGCCCTTGAGCAAGCTTAGAATTGGCACGGCATCACTCCTTCCTGCCCTCCCGCCCTAGCAGGGGATGTGCCGCGAGGTGTTGGGGCCGAGGGTCTCAGGTGCGCCAGCGGGCGGGCGGCGCACCGTGCGCCGCCCGCCCATTGTCACTTCGCCCGGGGTCGTGCCGGTCCGCTCAGGCGGCCCGGTGGGTCTGCGCGGGGCCGCGTCGCGGCCAGCGCGGCAGGAACATCCCGGCGTGCTCGCGGTAGTCCAGGTAGGCCTGGCCGAACTCCGCCTCCATGTCGCGCTCCTCGCGGCGCGCCAGGCGGTAGTAGATCAGGGCCAGGAGCGGCCACATCACCAGCAGCGGCAGCGTCACCCAGTCCAGCAGCATCCCCAGCGTGATCAGCATGAAGCCGGTGTACTGCGGGTGCCTGATGTGGCGGTAGATTCCGTGCATCACCAGCTGCCCCTGGCCGGCGTCCTTGCTCCAGTAGCGCCGGTAGATCTCGCGCCAGCCCAGGACGATCAGGGCGATGCCGGCCAGCATGAGGCCAGTGCCGATGTACATGCCCCAGTGGCCGATGTACTGGTTGAGGGTGTGCCCCCAGAGCACGCCGTCCGGCAGGGTCGAGCCGAACAGCCAGGCGATCACGTACATGCTCAGCGGGATGCCGAACATCTCGAAGGCCAGGGCGACGACGAAGGCCAGGTAGGCCCCGGCGGGCTTGCGCTGGCTCTTCTGGTAGAAGGGCGTGAAGACGAGGAAGACGGCGAAGATCAGGACCCAGAGGATCATTGATCCCCACGCGCCAAGATGGTTGCTGACCGGGTCGTTCATGACGTTTCTCCCGTTCGTAGCGGTGTGTGAGCGGCCTGGGGCTACTCTACGCCCCTGTGGCGCTCGCCACATCACCTTGCGCGGGTGATCGGCGCCCCTCGGCCCCGATCACCCGCGGATCACCTCCCAGAGGTGATGCGCCCGGCGGGCGGAGCGGCTACCCTGCGAGGGCGCGCCGACGTGGCGCAGGAGGGCCTGGTCATGTACACAGTCACAATCGAGGTGCGCGGCCGGCTCGACGCCGACTGGTCGGACTGGATGGGCGGCCTCGTGATCAGCCACCTGGGCTCGGGGCGGGCGCGGCTGGAGGGCCTGTTGCCCGACCAGCCCGCCCTCTACGCCGTGCTCTCCCGCCTGGCGGCCCTCAACCTGGAGCTGCTCGCCGTCCGCTGCGCACCGTGCGAGCCGCAGGCGGACTCGCCAGTTCGCTTGCCATGACGCTCCGCTTCGACGCCGCGGTCGCGCTGCGCCATTCACCCGCCAGGGTGAGCCCACCTCACCCGCCCGCGGGCTAGGATGGTCCCGGCGCAGCGCGCCGCCCCGCGGCTCCGCGGGCAGACGCCCGGCCACCGTGAGGCGCCGGGGGCTCGCTCGATCGAAGGAGGTCGTCCATGGCCGCCACAGCCCGTGTCCCGTCGCCACGCCGGATGAGCGCCGCCGAGGCGCGCCCCGAGCCCGCGGCCCCCTCCTGGCGGGCGCTGCACCTGGTCGCCGGCGCGGCGGCCCTGTGCTCCGTCGCGCTCATCGTCGCCGCGATCGGCACGCACATCGCCTGGCCGCCGCCGGCGTGGGCGCCGGGCCCCGCCCTCGACTGGTTCGTCCGCTTTCAGGAGAACTGGCTCCTGGGGCTGCTCGGCCTCGACCTCCTGATCGTCGTCGGCCTCGTCCTCGGCGTCCCAATCTATCTCGCCCTCTACCTTGCGCTCAGGCAGGCCGGCGAGACCGCCATGCTAATCGCCACCGCGATGGCCCTGCTGAGCACCGTGCTCCACCTCGTCTCGAACACTGCGTTCGAGATGCTCGCCTTCAGCCAGGCCTACGCCGCCGCGACCACGGTCGCGGAGCGGGCGCTGCTGGTCGCGGCGGGCGAGGCGACCCTCGCCGCCTACTACGGCACGGCCTTCCACGTCAGCTACATCATGGGGTACGCGGCGAAGATCGTGATCGGGGCCGTCATGCTCAGGGGCGGCGGCTTCGGCAGGGCGACGGCGTACGTCGCGATCCTGGCCGGGGCCCTCGGGCTCGGCCTGTACCTCCCGGCGGTCGGCCTCCTCTGCTCGGTCCTCTCGGTCGTGCTGCTCGCCGCGTGGAACCTCTTGCTCGCCCGCGCCCTCATCAGGCTCGCGCAGAGGCCCGCCCCCGAGGTCTAGCTGCTTCCGCGCCGACCCTGCGTCCCTGGCCCGCGCCGCCGCTACCCCTTCAGGCTGGCGGCCAGCGCCTCGCGTAGCTGCTCGCGCACCACCACCACGGTCCGCCCCCGGCACAGCGGCACCTGCGGGTGATCCTCCACCCTGCCGCAGAAGCTCGTGCCCGTCTGCCAGATAAAGGCGCGGTAGTCCGCGTCGGCCACCTGAAGGTGGTAGATGCGCCCTTTGCGCACGGTGCTTTTCGATGTCTCAGCCATCGCCGGGTGCTCCTGCCTCGCTGGCGCCCTCGTCAGTCCTGCCGACCCAGAAGTGATGGGGCTGGACGGTGCGTTCGCTGCGCACCTCGATCTCGTCCAGGGTGGTCATGTCGGCGCTGTTGACCAGGACCAGATTAGGCGCGGCGCTGAAGCGCCGCGTGTAGGCCGTGCGCGCGTCCTGAATCTTCTCGCCGACCGTGCGCCTGGCGTCGGCGTCGTACCAGACTAGAAACAGCATGCTGGCTCCAGTACCGTTCAGAGACGGACGAGCGCGGCTCGGGCAGGGCCGGTCAGACGCAGATTTTTGCGGCATTGCGTGAGCGTAACCGAACGCAATTGATGCTAGCCCTCACCGCCGGGCTCGAGCAGCGCCACCCCGGCCTCCTGGCAGCGCTGGCGCAGGTCGGGGTCGTCGGTCCGCACGGCGATGCTGCCCGCCCGCCGGGCCTGGCCGATGATCTGCTCGACGGAGTTGGTGTAGCTGCGCCGGTTGAACTGGCCGCGGACGAAGGCCACACAGTAGCGCCCGTCGGACGCGCGCGTGACGTCTAGGTAGGCCAGGGCGGGGGGCTGGGCCTCGGTCATTGGGCACCTCTCATCCGTGGCCTGGCGCTCTGCCAGCGGACCGCGAAACAGCTGTGAGCGACACCGTCGCGGACCGCCGAACGGGCGCCGTTCGTGGCCGCGGTGCCCGGCAAAGCCGGGGCCGATCCGGGGAGGGGCGGGGGGAAGCACCACACGGGGAGAGGGGCATCGCCGGCCATGCCGGCTGATCCAGCATAGCACAGATACTGACCGGGCGATAGGGGCAATCCGGCCCCTGCGCGCCCGGTCAGCTGCGCCGCTCCGCGCCGACTGTATCTCGCCTGTGTTAGGATGTGGGCGCTGCATCCTACGAAGCGAGGAGGTCGCCATTGCTTGACCATCAACCGTCGCCGGGCTGTGCCACGCCCTGGACGGCCTGGGCGCGGAGCATGCTTAACGGCGCCGTCGGCGACTACCTCCACGCCTCGCAGAACGGCCTCGGTATCGCCATGGCCCTGTACGTCGGCAACCGCCCCCTCCCCCTGACCCCCGAGGCGCTCCTCCGGGTCCACCCCCGGCCAACCGCGAAGCTGTGCGTCCTGGTCCACGGCCTCGGCTGCAACGAGGGCAGCTGGGCTTACCCCGACCCCGACGACCCGGGGCGCGAGCTGTCCTACGGCGCCGGGCTCGCGGCCGATCTCGGCTACACGCCCCTCTTCGTGCGCTACAACACCGGGCTGGCCATCGCCCGGAACGGGCAGCACCTCGCCGATCTGCTGGCCGCGCTGCTGGACGCCTACCCACTGCCCGTCGAGGAGCTGATCCTGATCGGCCACAGCATGGGCGGGCTCGTCATCAGGGTCGCCTGCTACCTTGGCTCGCGGCGCCACGACCCCTGGGTGGGGCGCGTGCGCCAGGCGTTCTACCTGGGCAGCCCCCACGACGGCGCGCCCCTGGCCCTGCTCGGCGAGGTGGCCACCCGGGTGCTCCACGCCGTGCCCAACCCGATCACCAGGCTCATCGGCGACATCTTCAACCTGCGCAGCCAGGGCGTGAAGGATCTGCGCGCGGCCCCCCTGCTCGACGCCGCTCGCCAGGACGCGCCCGGCCTCCAGGCGGCGCCCTGGCTCGCCGGCGCGCGGCACTACCTGGTCGTCGGCACGCTCACAGAGGACCCGCGGCACCCCCTGGCGCTCCTCCTCGGCGACGGGCTGGTCCTCGCGCCCGCGCTCGCCGGCGGCGAGCCGCGCGCCCCGATCCCGCCGGAGCAGATCGCCTGCTTTCCGCGGACCGACCACCTGCAGCTCGCCCGCGACCCCGCGGTGTACCGGCAGATCCGCCAGTGGTGTGCGGCCTACGAAAGGAGCGCCTGATGGACGAGGATACCTGTCGCCAGCTGCGGGGCGGTGTCGAGCTTGTCGAGGACGCGGTCGAGGCCGCCGTTGGGGCCATCGAGGCGACCCACCAGGCAATCGCGCGCCAGGTCTACGCGCCCTTCGCGCTCCTCGGCCCCCTGGCGGCCCCGGCCCTCGCTATCGAGCGGGTCCAGGCGGCCATCGCGGGCCAGGTCTACGGGACGGTCCGCGCTGTCGGCCGGGCCGTCGCTTGCGGCGCCGGGGCGCTGCTCGAGCGCCAGGTTGAGCGGCGCTGACCGCGCCCCGGCTCCCTCAGGTCTAGGGCAATTGCAGCGTGGATCTGTGTGCTTGCAGCGTGCGCCGAGCATGGCCGACGTGGTCGCCGGGATCTGCAACAGGCTACCAGAAGCGCCACCAGGGCCGGCGCTGGTTGCCGGCCCCGCGGCGGCCCTGCCCGGGCATGTCCACGGCGAGCTCCCTGTAGCGATTGCGGGCCGCGAGCTCCTGGGCTTCCAGGTCGGCGATCTCGTCCGCGGGGGCGCCCGCGGCTCGCGCCGCCGCCAGTTCGGCCGCCAGCTCCTCGCAGCGGCGCGCCTGCGCGGTCAGGATCCGAGCTGCGACGTTGTTTGGGCCTGACATCGTACGCTCCATTGCTGTGTTCCGGCGGCCTTAGCCCAGCGTGCGCCGGTTCGCCCGGTCAATCTCGTCGTCGCCGAACGGGCCGTCGCCCAGCAGCTCCAGGTCGGCCGCTGTCAGGTCGGTCATCGGGCCGAGCGGGTGAAAGGTGGCGGGGTTGGTGTCCTGCAACGCCTCGACCGAGCCCTGGAAGATGCGGCCATCGGGCGCGACCGCCC
>DAOLDO010000406.1:0-6075 GCA_035327325.1 Chloroflexaceae bacterium
CGTGACCCACGTCGACCTCCACACCTTCGTTGACCCGCGCCTCGACGCCGGCCGCCTCAACACCGCCACCGGCGAGCAGCTCGTGGAGGTCGTGCGGCTGGGCGGCGAGGAGTACCTCTTCTACAAGGCGTTCCCGATCAATGTGGCCCTGCTGCGCGGCACCACCGCCGACGAGGAGGGCAACATCACGATGGAGCGCGAGGCCCTCACCCTCGAGAGCCTCTCGATCGCCCAGGCCGTCAAGAACTCCGGCGGGATCGTGATCGTCCAGGTCGAGCGCGTCACCGGCGAGCATATGCGCAGCCCGAAGGACGTCAAGATCCCCGGCATCCTGGTGGACTGCGTGGTCGTCGCGCCGCCCGAGCTGCACCCCCAGACCTTCGCCGAGGACTACAACCCCGCCTACACCGGCGAGGTGCGCCTGCCCAGGGGCCGCGCCGCGCCCATGGCCCTCTCGGCGCGCAAGGTGATCGCCAGGCGCGCCGCCCAGTTCCTCAAGATCAACGCGGTGGTCAACCTCGGCATCGGCATGCCCGAGGGCGTCGCCGCCGTCGCCAACGAGGAGGGCGTGCTCGACCTGATCACGCTCACCGTCGAGCCGGGCGGCATCGGCGGCGTCCCCGCCGGCGGTCTGAGCTTCGGGGCCACGGCCAACGCCCAGGCGATCATTGACCAGCCCTACCAGTTCGACTTCTACGACGGCGGCGGGCTCGACCAGGCCTTCCTCGGCATGGCCCAGGTGGACGCCGCCGGCAACGTCAACGTCAGCCGCTTCGGCCCCCGCTTCGCCGGCGCCGGCGGCTTCATCAACATCAGCCAGAACGCCCGCAGCCTCTTCTTCCTCGGCACCCACACCGGCGACGCCCAGCTCGCCGTCGAGGGCGGTCGGCTGCGCGTCGTCAGGGAGGGCGGGGTCAGGAAGTTCGTCGAGCGGGTCGAGCAGGTGACCTTCAGCGGTGCCTACGCCGTGCGCCGCGGCCAGCCGGTGCACTACCTCACCGAGCGGGCCCTCTTTCACCTCACCCCCGAGGGCCTCGAGCTGATCGAGATCGCGCCCGGCCTGCGCCTCGAGGAGGACGTGCTCGCCCCGATGGGCTTCGCGCCCCGCGTCAGCCCCGAGCTGCGGGTGATGGACGAGCGCATCTTCGCCGAGCGCCCCATGGGCCTCTCCCAGCGGGCCGTCCTGCGCCTCGAGGAGCGCACCCGCTACGACCCGGCCTCCAACATCTGCTTCGTGAACTTCGAGGGCCTGCACCTGGCCACCCCCGAGGACGTGGCCGAGCTGGCGGCCCACCTCGAGGGCTGCTTCGCCGGCGTCGGGCGCAAGCTCAACGTGATCGTCAACTACGATAACTTCAACCTCAACCCGAGCGCCGCCGAGGCTTTCTACGCCATGGTGCGCCGCAACACCGAGCGCTACTTCCTCTCCTCGACCCGCTACTCGACCAACGCGTTCTTCCGCCGCCAGCTGGCGTCCGGCCTCGAGACGATTGACATGGGCCAGGAGATCTACCGCAGCTTCGACGAGGCCAGGGGAGGGCTGGGATGAGCGAGCGCTCAGCGGTGACCTCACCCCCCGGCCCCCTCTCCGCTGCGGAGAGGGGGTGCCGAGCGCAGCGAGGCGGGGGTGAGGTCGGCAGGCGCCCCCTCGCCCGGCGCCGGGTTCATGCCCACCCGGGCGCGGGCCGCGCTCAGCACCGTGCAGCCCGCCCCGCGCTCGCCGCAGAACGAGCAGCCATGCAGCTCGCGCCGCTCGTGCAGATCGAGGATCGCGTCCACGCCGCTCCAGTACACGTGCCGCTCGCCCACCAGCGCGATCAGGCCGGTCCGCTCCAGGGTGCGCCGCACCGCCGGCTGCAGGCCGGTGAAGCAGACCACGCCGCCGCGCGCGTGCTGCTCCTCGACCAGCTCGCCCAGGGCCTTGGCGCCCATGGCGTCAATCAGCGGCACGCCGCGCATACTGATAATCAGAGTGTGGTAGCGCGCGGCGTCGCCGAAGGCCGTCAGCACGGCATGCACGCTGCCGAAGAAGAGCGGCCCCGTCAGGTAGTAGACCCGCATGGTCGGGCAGCTCTCCTGGATGTTGTAGCCCTGGGCCCGCAGCTTCTTCGCGTCCACCGGCTCGCTGGCCACCCCGGCGCTCTGTGCCGACTGTCTGATGTAGATGACCGCCGAGATCGTCACCCCGATGATGATCGCCTGGGTCAGGTCGAGGGCCGCCGTGGCCACCATGGTCACCGCCATGGCCGCCAGGGCGTGGCGCAGCCGGGTGTGCCAGTAGAAGTGGATAGCCTCCCACTCGTTCATGCGCCAGGCCGTCACCAGCAGCACGCCGCCGAGGGCGGCCAGGGGGATCTGGCCGATCAGGGGGGCCAGGGCCAGGGCGCTCAGCAGCAGGGCGAGCGAGTGGACGACGCTGGTCAGCCGGGTGGCCGCGCCGCTCTTGATCGCCACGCTGGTGCGCGCGATCGCCGCCGTGGCCGGCACGCCCCCGAAGAAGGGGATCAGCATGTTGCCCAGGCCCTGGGCCACCAGCTCCTGGTTGCTGCTGAAGGGCTTGCCGCTCATTGTGGCGCCTACCGAGCCGCAGAGCAGGCTCTCGATCGCCCCCAGGGCCGCGATCGAGATCGCCGGCAGCAGCAGGTCGCCCAGGTCGCCCCAGGGGATGGCCCCCAGGGTCAGCCGCTGCTCGAGCAGGATGGTGCGCGGGATGGCGCCGATCACCGGGATCTGCCAGCCCAGGCCCGCGGCCACCAGGGTGGCGACCACGATGCCGACCAGCGAGGCCGGCACCGCCTTGAGGAAGCGCGGCAGGACGAGCATCACCGTGATCACGATTGCCGCCGTGGCCAGGCTGTGCCAGTCGGGCGTGGGCGGGTGGGCCAGGTAGCCCCACAGCTTGGCCAGGCTGTTCTCGGCCGCCTCGGTCCCCACGCCGAGCACGTTGTCGAGCTGCCCCACCGCGATGATGATCGCGATCCCGCTGGTGAAGCCGGTGATCACCGGCGCCGGGATGAACGAGATGTAGCGCCCCAGCCGGAACAGGCCCAGGGCGACCAGCAGGACTCCCGCCATGACGCATGCCACCCAGACGCCGGCCAGCCCGTAGTTCGCCGCGATCGCGATCAGGATGGCCGACATGGCCCCCGTCGGCCCCGAGATCTGGAAGGCGCCCCCGCCCAGGCCGCCGATGATCACCCCCGCCAGGATGGCGGTGACCAGTCCCGCCGCCGCGTCGGCCCCCGAGGCCACGCCGAAGGCCAGGGCCAGGGGCAGGCCCACGGCGCCCACGGTGATGCCGGCCAGCAGGTCGCGGCGGAAGGTGGCGAGGGTGTAGCCGGCAAACTCGCGCCGCCAGAGCCCCAGCACCGGCAGGCGCACCCATGAGCTGTCCATAGTCCTCCCAGGCCGATCAGGCTGATAAGGGCCAGAGTATACGGAGCCATTCTAGTCCCCCCGGTTACAAGGAAAGCGCAATGAGCGACACCCGCGAGCAGGTCCACCAGGTGATGCGCCGGATCCAGGCCACGCTGATCGCCGCCTTCGAGGCCGTCGAGCAGGAGGGCGCCCGCGCGGAGCTGCCCGCGGGCCGCTTCGCCGAGGCGAGCTGGGAGCGCCCCGGCGGGGGCGGCGGCACCGCTCGCGTGCTCACCGAGGGCGCCGTCTTCGAGCGGGCCGGCGTCAACGTCTCCGCCGTGCACGGCCCCGAGGTGCCGCCCAGCATCTGGCAGGAGCGCCCGGGCACGAAGGGGCACCCCTACTTCGCGACGGGCGTCTCGATGGTGCTCCACCCGCGCAATCCCTACGTGCCCGCCTTTCACGCCAACATGCGCTACTTCGAGGCCGGCGCCGACTGGTGGTTCGGCGGCGGCATGGACATGACCCCCGCCTACGGCTTCGACGAGGACGCGCGCCACTTCCACGCGGCCCTCAGGGCCCACTGCGAGCGCCACGACCTGGTTAGCTACCAGGAGGTGAAGCAGTGGTGCGATCGCTATTTCTACCTGCCCCACCGCAAGGAGATGCGCGGCATCGGTGGGATCTTCTTCGACAACCTCCACCCCGACACCGAGGCGGCCTTCGGCCGCGCCCTGGCCTTCGTCGGCGAGGCCGACGCGGCGATCCAGGCGGCCTACCTGCCCGTGGTGCGCCGGCGCATGGGCACGCCCTACGGCGAGCGCGAGCGCCAGTGGCAGCTCTACAGGCGCGGCCGCTACGTCGAGTTCAACCTGGCCTACGACCGCGGCACCCGCTTCGGCCTCCAGACCGACGGCAATATCGAGGCGATCCTCATGTCGCTGCCGCCCCTGGCCCGCTGGGAGTTCCAGTACACGCCCGAGCCCGGCAGCCCCGAGGCCGACACGGCCCGCTTCCTCGTCCCCCGGGACTGGGCAGGCTGAGGTGTGAGCCGCTCGCTCCGCTCGCGGTGTGACGTGTGAGCCGCTCGCTGCGCTCGCGTGTGAGGTGTGAGCAGGGCTGCTATCGGCGATCACACCTCACACCTCACACTTCATACCACGCACAGCCCTTGCACCGAACTTGTTTATATATCAATAACTTTCATAAAGTGTTATAATGGGGGCGTAACGCGTAGTACTTAGTCTGCACTACTCCCGCCGCAGGGCGCCGCGCGCCGCCAAGGAGCGACCCAATGCCGCCGAAGGCACAGTTCACCCGCGAGGACGGCCTCTACCACTCATTCTGCGGCCTGGTGAGCGTCGGCTGGCTGTACCAGAAGATCAAGGACAGCTTCTTCCTGATCCTGGGCACCCACACCTGCGCCCACCTGCTGCAGAACACCCTCGGGGTGATGATCTTCGCCCGCCCGCGCTTCGCCGTCTCGCTGCTCGAGGAGGCCGACCTCTCGTCCTCGCAGCCCAGCATCGCCGAGCAGATCGAGGAGATCAAGCGCGAGCACAGGCCCTCGGTGATCTTCCTGCTCTCGTCCTGCACCCCCGAGGTCATGAAGGTCGAGTTCGAGGGTCTGGCCCACTCGGTCAGCACCCCCGAGGTGCCGGTGCTCTTCGTGCCCGCCTCGGGCCTCGATTTCACCTTCGCCCAGAGCGAGGACTCGGTGCTTCAGGCCCTGATTCCGTTCTGCCCCGTGGCCCCGCCCGAGGACAAGCGCGTGGTCTTCCTGGGCTCGGTCAACGACGCCATCGCCGACGACTTCGCCCTCGAGGCGGCCCGGCTGGGCATCCCGGTGGCCGGCTTCCTGCCCGCCAACCACTTCCACGAGCTGCCGCCGATCGGCCCGGGCACGATCATCGCCCCCATCCAGCCCTTCCTGCCCAAGACGGCCAACCAGCTGGTGAACGAGCGCGACGCCACCCTGCTCAAGGCCCTCTTCCCCTTCGGGCCCGACGGCTGCCGCAACTTCTGGGAGGAGCTGGGCGCCCACTTCGGGCTCAGGCTCGACCTGGCCGCGCGCGAGGCCGCCGCCTGGGAGCGCATCGCCGAGCACACGGCCCTGCTGCGCGACAAGAAGGTCTTCTTCGCCGCCGACACCCTGCTCGAGTTGCCCCTGGCCCGCTTTCTGCGCACCGCCGGCGCCGACGTGCTCGAGTGCTCGACGCCCTACATCAACCGGCGCTTCCACGCGAGCGAGCTCGAGCGCCTCGCCGGCGTGCGCCTGGTCGAGCAGGCCAACTTCGAGCGGCAGCTGCGCAGCATCGCCGAGGAGCAGCCCGATCTGGTGATCTCGAACATCATCACCGCCAACCCGCTGATCGGCCGCGGCGTGGTCGCCAAGTGGGGCACCGAGTTCATCTTCGCGCCCATCCACGGCTGGGGCGGCGTCAACACCCTGGTCGGCCTCTTCACCAAGGCGCTGCGCCGCCACGCCCGCCTCGACCCCCTCGGCCTCGACCCGGTCTGGACCGCCGGCGTGATGCCCAGCGCCCCCGGCGACGTAATCCCGCTGACACAGGGGTAAGCAGCCATGCGCCTCGCCTACTGGATGTACGAGGGCACCGCCCACCACGGCGTCGGCCGCGTCATGAACTCGATGCGCGGCGTCCACGCCGTCTTCCACGCCCCCCAGGGCGACGACTACGTCAACACGATCTTCACCAT
>DAOLDO010000407.1:0-6070 GCA_035327325.1 Chloroflexaceae bacterium
CGCGGGGAACTCCACCAGGTCGGCGGCGAGGGCGGGGATGGTCTCAATCAGGCGCCCGCCCGCGGCGGCGATCGTCGCCGCGCGCTGCTCCGCGCTCGTGCCCGGCTCGTAGCCGATCAGGTACTCGCCCGCGGCGGCCCCGGCCTCGGCGGCGGGCTGCGCGGGGCCGGCCTGCACGCCAAGGCCCCCGGCAAGCAGCATCAGGCAGGCGAGGAGAACTACACGACGTGGTATTGTGATAGTTTTCGCTAGCATAAGGCGATTGTAGCACGCCGCGATTCGACCTCCAATGAGAAATAGGTGTGATCTTCCGGCGCCGCGCGGGACGCGAAGTAGCCGCCAGGCGCATGACGGTGCGCCTGGCGGCCCGCCGATGGACGGGCTTCTAGCGTGCGAGCCGGCGCGCCCCGAGGCCGCCGGCCAGGGCGGCCACGGCGAGGAGCAGCACGGCGAGGGCGTTGTCTCCGGCGCGGCCCGTGGCGGGCAGGGTGGTGGGTGCCGGCGTGACGGGCGCCGGCGCGGTGGTCGCGCCGCCGTTGCCGCCACCCACACCCACGACGCGGATCTCGACGTCGCTCGTCGGGTTGCCCCTGGTGATCACCTGGTAGCTCTCGGCGGTGCTGAACAGCAGCTGGTCGCCGTCGCGGATCTCGGCCCGCACGGCGTAGGTCAGGTTGTCCTGGATCTGGGCGGGGTCGTAGCTGAGGGAGAAGGCGTAGGGCGGGCCGGCGCCGGCGGTGTCAATCACCTGCTCGGCCAGGACCGTCGCCGCGGCGTCGGCGCGCGAGACGTCCTGGAGCTGCACGATCACCCTGGCCGTGGGCGGCAGCAGGATGCGCTCGAGGTAGATCACGGTGCCGGTGACGGCCGCCTGATCCTGGGCCAGGGCGGGCGAGGCGAGCAGCACCGCCAGGAGCACGGCAGCCGCGAGGCGTGTAGCGTTCATAAAGGCCCTCCATGCCCAGCGGCACCGGCAGACCCGGGCTGGGCGCAAGGCCACGGTACACCGCGAGGCGGCGTCGGGCGCCCCACAAGGGGGTAGCCGCGACCTCGACCTCTGGCCAGGTGGGCGGCCTCACGGGCCCCTGGCGGTCACCCTTCATCACCTCGCCGTCATGCCGGCGGGTCGCTTTGCTTCGGCTGTGCTACCGCACGAGGTGTGAGTCGCTCGCTACGCTCGCTGTGTGAGCTGTGAGTAGGGCCACGCCGGCGCAGATCACAGCTCACAGCTCACACCTCGACGGCGCTGGCGATGGGCAAACACGCGACCCACTAATACCGCTCGCGACGCACCAGCTCGGCGAGGGGCCTGCGCCCGCCCACCCGCGGCGGCGGCTGCTCCTCGGCGGGGTAGCCGAAGGCGACCGTGTAGCGGCAGCTCAGCTCGTCCAGCACGCCGAGGATGGCGTGGGCGGCCTCGCTGTCGTGCAGCGTGGTGACGCACGAGCCGACGCCGTGGGCCGTGCCGGCGAGCTGCATGTACGCCGCGGCCTGGCCGAGGTCGAACTCGGAGCCCGGGGGGCCGACCAGGACGACGAGGAAGGCGGCGTTGGGCACATGGGCGGCGTAGCTGCCGGCGGTGCTGACCCGCTGGAGCTGCTCGCGCTCGGCGACCAGGATGAAGGTCCAGGGCTGGCTGTTCTTGCTGCTCTGGGCGCGGCGGCCCGCGCCGAGGATGGCCTCGATCACCTCCTCGGGCACCGGCTCGGGCCTGTAGCTCCTGATGGCGCGCTTGCGGCCGATTGCCTCGGCGACGCTCATGGCGCCGGACGACTCGTCCTGGCTCATTGGCTCCCTCCCGCTATGCTGCGGACCTGCACCTGATTGTAGCACGGCGGCCAGGGCCGGCTCAGGGGGCGGGCGCCTCGCCCGGCGCGTTGGCGCGGGCCAGCTCGTCCACGGAACGCTTGATCAGCTCGCGCAGAGCGGCGGGGTCGGCGTCGTCGAGGCGCTTAAGGTAGAGGCAGGCCTTGCCGAGCTTGTGCTTGCCGAGGCGGCCAAGCAGGTCGGCGTGCCCCTCGAGGCCGTAGGAGAGGTAGAGGGTGAGGTTCTGCTTGCGCGGCGAGAAGCCGGTGAGGGGCCAGTCACCCTCGCGGCCGCTGGCGTAGCGGTAGTGGTAGCTGCCGAAGCCGACGATGCTCGGGCCCCACATGCGCGGCTCCTCGCCGGTGACCTCGCGCATCAGCGCGACGAGGGCGCGCCCGTCCCGGCGCTGCCCCTCGTCGGCTAGCCCCTCGAGAAACGCCTCGACGCTCTGGTCCGTCGGCCGGGTCTTGGCCTCGCTCATGGCACCCTCCCTCGCGCGAAAACGAACGGATGTCCTCATTATACAGGCGGGCGCAAGCCCACGGTGGATGTGAGCTTGCGCCGTCCGCGAGAGGGGGAGGGGCTACATGCGCTCGATGCGGGCGATCCAGGTTTGGGGCGACTTGATCTCCTGGAGGGTGGGCAGGTGCTCGGGGCGCTCCCAGACGCGGTGGGCGAAGCCGCTGCCGCGGTGGGCGATCACGTAGTTGATAAATGCCTCGCCCTGCTGGTACTGGGCCAGCTTGAGGTCCATCCCGGTGATGCGGTTGAAGAGCTGCTCGATCAGGGTCTTGGTGGACTGGCGCTGGGCGACACGCTGCTCGATCTGCTCGAAGCTGGGGAGGAGCTGGCGACCGACGGCGTTCATCACGTGGTTGCCGTAGCCCTCGACGAGGGACATGAGGGCCTGGAGCTGCTCGAAGATGCGGCGCTGCTCGGGGGTGAGCACCAGCTCGATCCAGTGCTGGCCGCTGCCCCAGCCCTGGGCGACGCGGGCAATCAGCTGGGGCAGCCCCGTGCCCAGGCTCTCGAGCTGGTCGTTGAGCAGGTCGAAGTACTGCTGGAGCAGGCCGCGGAAGTGCTCGCGCACCCATGGGTAGGCCTCGAACTCGAAGGCGTGGGTGGCCTCGTGGAGCGCGATCCAGAGGCGGAAGTCCTCGTCGTTGAGGCCGAGCTGGCCCTGGACCTTGTTGATGTTGGGCTCGACGAAGTAGAGGGCCCCGCGGGCGGCCGGGTCGGGCGAGAGCAGGCTCAGGTCGTACTGGCCGAGGACGCGGCGGGCCAGGAAGCCGAGCAGCAGGCCCATCTGGGCGCCCAGGAAGCGGCTGTTCAGGTCGCCAAAGAGAACGGCGGCGGCGCTGCGCGAGCCGCTGCGCTCGTAGATCTGCTCGATCGGCAGGAAGAGCTGCTCGAACGAGGCGAAGTTGGCCTCCAGCCACTCGCGCCGGTCGTGCACATAGACCCGGTTGATCGGCTCGGGGAGCTGCACGCCCAGGTACTCGGCGATCAGG
Organism: Chloroflexaceae bacterium; assembly: GCA_035327325.1. GTDB lineage: Bacteria > Chloroflexota > Chloroflexia > Chloroflexales > Chloroflexaceae > CAIWXH01. The sequence continues at coordinate 3,318 of DAOLDO010000407.1, forward strand.
GGCTCACTCTGCTTGACCAGGCGGGTGTACTGCTCGCGGCGGAAGGCGCGGTCGCCGATCGGCGCCTGCTCCCACTGCGAGACGCGCAGGGCGGCGGCCCGGGCCTGCTCCCAGTCAATCAGGCGCGCGGGGCGCCGGCCCTCGCTACGGGCGCGGGTCTCAATATAGTAGCGCGCGGCGGCCCCGGCCACCATCCCGAGCATGAGGATGGTGCCCAGCCGCCGCAAGTCTGTCTTGGCCAAGACGGTGTCCTTTCTCGCGGAGGACGCTGTAATAGTAAAGAGTGTAGCACGGCGGAGGGGGCGGTGTCCAACTATGCAAGGATGAGGGATGAGGGATGAAGGCCCCGGCGGCCAGCCGCGATCGATCGGCGCCAGCGCCCGCGTCAGCCGGCCTGGCCGGCCTGGCGCCACGGGCTCGCCCGGTAGTCGATGGCCCGGCGGCCCTTCCAGGCGTTGCACGGCCCGCACAGGGGCTGGATGTTCTCGATGCCGTCGCTGGCGCCCGACAGGCCCAACGGGATCACGTGGTCGCGTGTCAGGGCCACCTCGGGCTCGCGCCGGCCGCAGCGCAGGCAGCGGTGGCCGTAGCGCGCCTTCAGGGCCTGCCACTCGGCCTCGCTGTGGGCGCCGGGGGTGAGCGCCAGCCGGGCGCGGCGGCGGCGGCCCTGGCTGGCTTTTTGCTCAGGATGTGCTCGTCGCCAGCGCCGCACGCGCTCGCGGCCGAGGAACTGCTCGCGCTCTTGATTGCGAGCATAGTAGGCTTTAAGCTTCTCCCGGCGCTTCTCACGGTTCTCGGGTCGGGCGTAGCGCTCACGGTCCTTAGATCGCCTACGTTCTATATTGGCCTTATACCGCGCTCGATTTCGGGCTCTTGAAGCCTCGACGTCGGCATAGTATTGTTCGCGCTTTTTGGCCTGCAACGTTTCGTAATTTGCCGCTATATAGGGGCGCCGTCGTGCGGCTTCGCAGGCTTTGCAGCGCCTGTAGTATCCCCCTCGCTTTCTTGGGGAGTACTCGCCGAGCGGCTTCCAGAAGCCACAGACGCTGCAATATTGGCCTGCCCCCCCAGGATGTTCTTCCATGTCTGTCCTCTGTCAAGAACGGCCGTTCGCATCATACACGATTTCGAGTTCTTCCGCCAGGAATTAAGGAGCCAGCCGCAGTTTGACAGGGCCATGCCTCTATGCTATACTCCCTCTCGTTACGGGCGTGTAGCTCAGTTGGGAGAGCGCCACAATCGCACTGTGGAGGTCAGGAGTTCGAGCCTCCTCACGTCCAGTTTTCGGGGCGTTAGCTCAGTTGGGAGAGCGCAACACTGGCAGTGTTGAGGTCAGCGGTTCGACCCCGCTACGCTCCAGACGATCCAGAAGCCGCCGCTCATACGAGCGGCGGCTTCGTATTTCCCGGCGTCCCCCGCGCCTCCCCATGGGCAGAGGCGTGCGCCCCGTTGCAACTCACTACGGCCCGTGGTACAGTAGGCAGATGCCTCGCCCCACCAGTGACAGGGACCCACCACCATGCCCATCGCGATGATCGTCCACGGCGGCGCCTGGGCCATCCCCGACGAGCAGGTCGAGCCGCACCTGGCGGGCTGCCGCGCCGCCCTCGCCGCGGGCTGGGCGGTCCTTGCCGCCGGCGGCGACGCCATGAGCGCCTGCGAGGCCGCGGTCCGCCTGATGGAGGACGACCCGATCTTCGACGCCGGCACCGGCTCGGTGCTCACCAGCGAGGGCACGGTCGAGCTCGACGCGGCCCTGATGGACGGGCGCACCCTGCGCTCCGGCGCCGTGGCGAACCTGCGGCGCGTGCGCAACCCGATCAGCCTGGCCCGCCGCGTCCTCGAGGGCCCCGGGACGCTGCTCGTGGCCGAGGGCGCCGAGCGCTTCGCCGAGGCGGCGGGCGTGGCCCTGGTCGAGAACGGCGCGCTGGTAGTCGAGCGCGAGCGCCGGCTCTGGGAGGCGTGGCGCGCCGGACAGGCGGCCGGGGCCCAGTACGGCGACCCGGCCGCGGGCGACCGGACCCCAGGGCCGCCAAGCGCCCACGCCGTCGGCGGCCACGACACGGTGGGTGCGATCGCCCTGGACGGCGCCGGCAACCTGGTGGCCGCCAACTCGACGGGCGGGACGCCCTTCAAGCTGCCGGGGCGCGTGGGCGACACGCCCCTGGTCGGCTGCGGGCTCTACGCCGACGCCCGCGTGGGCGCCGCGGTCTGCACCGGCTGGGGCGAGTCGATCGTCCGCGTCGCCCTGGCCCGCCGGGCGGTCGAGCTGCTCGAGCGCGGCCTGCCCCCGCAGTCGGCCGCCGAGGTGGCCGTGCGCACCCTCGACCGCAGCGTGGCCGGCGGCAGCGGCGGCTGCATCATCCTCACGCCCCACGGCCGCGTCGGCCTCGCGTGGAACACGCGGCGCATGGCCTATGCGTACCGCCAGGAGGGCGAGGAGGAGGCATGGGGCTGCTAGGCGCAATGGGACGCCCCTTGCCAACCCCACTTGTGTGAGGGGGCGGCCGCCCCCGCCTGCGGACTCCCCCTTCACGCTCCCCCGCGCCCGTGGACGTGTTGCCAGACAGGGAGCCGGCGAGCTGGAGCGGATAAGCTGCCCGCCGGGACGGTTGGGCCGGCCGGGGCTTCCACCCGCGCCGACGGCACCTGAACGGCAGCGCCCACGGGGCATGACAACGGGCCAGCGGGCATGGCAGAGCTATCGCCTTAAGGGTTCGAAGGGCGAAGCCCTCGCGCGGGGGGTGTGGGGG
>DAOLDO010000408.1:0-6068 GCA_035327325.1 Chloroflexaceae bacterium
CGCGCCGTGGAACTCTTACCTTCCAGGCTGGAAATGCCATTGCACGCAACGAACACAATCTTTCCCGCAACCAACATGCCATTGCGCGCCCGGGAGTCGTCAACGCTCGTCACGCACATGCCATCGCCCGCAACGAAACTCATGCTCCGCCCGAGCTCAACTGCGGGATTGGGCGGGCTGGGACGGCCACGCTGGGCCGCCCTTACGCCCGAGCGCAGCAGGTACGGGCGACCCCCGTGGTCGCCTGGCCCGGGAGTCGTCACCGCGCATCCCGACCATGCCATCGCCCGCAACGAAACTAGTGACACTGGGGAGATGCGGGTAAGGGCGCTCCAACGTGGGCGCCCACGCGAGGGCGCCCCACCATGCGTTCACCGTCAGGATCGCTGTCTCGCGACCGTCGGGGCCGGCGGCGCGCGCCGACCCCCGCGACAGCCCGAGCGCGGGGGCGAGGCCGCGGAAAAAGCACCGCTCGTCCTCATACGCGAGCCGATCAGACAGAAGATCAGACAGGCCCATGCTACAGTCGGCCCATCCCCACGAGACGAGGTCGGCGAACGAGGCAGTATGAGACGACGCGGCCGGGCCTACCGCTCCATCCTTGTGCGCAGCTGGGAGGCCGGGGCGGGCCGACGACGGTTCGTGGTCGAGGCGGTCAGCGGCGAGCCGTGGCGCTGGGGCTGCGACAGCCTCGAGGAGCTGCTTGACTTCCTCCGCGCCGAGCTGACGCGGTCGGAGGGGCCGCCGGCCGCCGCGCCCCCGCCCGAGGAGGGCTGAGGGCGAGCGTGGACGAGCCTTACGGGTGCCCGGGCGTGGCCTTTATGGCCCACGGTCGGCCCGCGAGGAGGCCCGAGCATGAGCACCCTGCGGATCGCGCTGTTCGGCCGGCTCAAGGTCGGGCGCGCGGGGGCGAGCCTGCGGCTGCCCGCCAAGGTCGCCGAGCTGCTCTGCTTGCTGCTGCTGCGTCGTGGCCAGCCGCAGACGCGCGAGGCCCTGGCCACCACCCTCTGGGGCGAGGCGAGCCCGGACCAGGGCAAGAAGTACCTGCGCCAGACCCTCTGGCAGCTCCAGCAGACCCTCGAGGTTGACCAGCGGGCGACGCCGCTGCTCAGGCTCGAGCGCGAGTGGGTGGCGGTGGCGGACGAGGCGGACCTCGAGGTGGACGCCTACCAGCTCGACGACGCCTGCGTCGGCCTGGCCGGGCTCGCGGCCGCCTTCGACCCCGACAGGGCGGACGAGGCCGCGGCGCTCTACTGCGGCGACCTGCTGGAGGGCTGGTACCAGGAGTGGTGCCTGGTGGAGCGCGAGCGCTACCAGGCCCTCTACATCGCCCTGCTCGAGCGCCTGCTCGAGCACTGCGTGGCCCAGGGCCACTTCGCGGCGGGGGTCAGCTACGGCCTGCAGCTGCTGCGCCTCGAGCCGACCCGCGAGCGCTCGCACCAGCAGCTGATGCGGCTGTACGCCCTGAGCGGCGACCGCGGCGCCGCCCTGGGTCAGCTCGAGCGCTGCCGGGCCACCCTCGCGCGCGAGTTCGGCGTCGGGCCGGGGGAAGCCACCACGGCCCTGGCCGCCCGCATCAGGGCCGGCGAGCTCGCCGGCGGCGACGCGCAGCAGGGCGGCGCCCTGGCAGACGAGCTGGCCGAGCTGCGGGCCCGCGTCGCCCGGCTGCAGGGCGAGGTGGCGGGGCTGAAGCAGCTGCTGTCCGCCCGGGCGATGCCAGCCGCAGACGCTCCGACAGACGCTCCGACAGACGCCCGTATGCTAGGCTCTCCACACCAACACGGAGCGAACGAATAGCCCGGCGCCTGACGCGGAGAAAGGCGACCGCACGATGCGAACGACCCAGCCAGGCCCCGGCGAGCCGACGAGTCACGCCTTTGTGCTGCGGGTCTGGCGCGAGGAGGGGCCGCGCCGGCCGCTGTGGCGGGGTCAGATCACCCACGTCGGCAGCGGCGCGCGCCGCTCGCTGACACGCCTCGGGCAGCTGGAGGCGTTTCTCTGCGACTACCTCGAGCAGCTGCGGGTCGCGCTGCCCCTGGCCTGGCGTGTCAGGCGCTGGCTGGGGCGGCACAGCGGGTGAGCGAAAGGGCCGGCGATGGGCGCAAAGCTTCTGGGAGCCGTGGCGAGCGACACGGAGCCGCACATCGGCGCGCTGCTGCGCCGTCTGGGCCGCCTCGACGCGCTGCTGGCGACGGCGTTCGAGCGCACCGAGGCGGCCCAGGCCCCTTCGGCGGCCGGCCCCCTCAGCGGCGCGTACATCCCCGCCGAGGAGATCGCGCGGCTGCTGGACGACGACCCTGGAGCGGCGCCGCGGGGCGACTGGCTGCTCCACCTGGCCGCACCTGATGACGGCTCGCGTCTGGCGGCCCTGGCCGGTCGCTTCGGCCTGGGCGCCCTGGAGACAGCCCTGCTGCTCGTCGCCCTCGCGCCCGAGCTGGACCGGCGCTACGAGCGGATCTACGGCTACCTGCAGGACGACATGACCAGGCGCCGCGCGACGGCCGGCTTCGCCCTCGGGCTGCTGCTGCCGACACCCACGGGGCGGCTGGCGGCGCGGAAGCTGCTCGCCCCCGAGGCCCCGCTGCTGCGCCACCACCTCCTGCGCCTGCTCGACGACCCGCAGGACCACCAGCCGCCGCTGCACGCCAGGGAGCTGAAGGTCGAGGAGCGCGTCGTCGCCTACCTGCTCGGCTCCGACGCCCTCGACCGGCAGGTAGGGCAGTACGCCCGCCTCGTCGCGCCCGCGCGGCGCCTGGGCGAGCTGGTGCTGCCCTGCGAGCTGCGCGCCGCGCTCGAGCGGCTGGTGCGCTCGGGGCCCGAGGCGGGCGTCGTCTACCACCTGACTGGCGCGTACGGCGCGGGCCGGGCGACCCTCGCAGGGGCGCTCTGCGCGGAGCTCGGCGGCGCCGCGCTGCTGACGACGGACGCCGGGCGCCTGCCGTCCGACGAGGAAAGCTTCGGCGCGGCCCTTGGCCCGCTGCTGCGCGAGGCCGCGCTCCAGGGCGCGCTGCTCGCCGTCGAGGGCGCCGACGATCTGCTGGCCGAGGCGCGCCCATGGCGGCGCGCCTCGCTGCTGGCGGCGCTGGCAAGGGCGCGGGCGGCCTTCCTGCTGGGCGAGGGCCCGTGGGAACCGCGCGACCTGCCGCCGGGCCTGGCGGTGGTGCCTGTGACCCTGGGGCACCCGGACCACGGCGCGCGCGTCGCCCTGTGGGAGCGGCAGCTGGGAGGCGCGCTGCCCGCCGCCGAGCTGGCCGGCGCCTTCAGGCTCACCCCGGGGCAGATCCGCGACGCCGCGGCGACGGCGCGGGCGAACGCCATGGCCAGGGCGCCAGGCGCCGACGTGAGCCGCGACGACCTGTACGCGGCCTGCCGGCTGCACTCGGCGCCGCACCTGGGCGCCCTGGCCAGCAAGGTGGCGGTGCGCGAGGGCTGGGGGGAGCTGGTGCTGCCCGACGACCAGCGCGGCCAGCTGCGCGAGATCTGCGACCGGGTGCGGCACCGCGCCCTGGTGGAGGAGGACTGGGGCTTCGGGCGGCGGCTGGCCCTGGGCGGGGGGATCAGCGTACTGTTCAGCGGCCCGTCGGGCACGGGCAAGACCATGGCGGCGGGCGCGATCGCGGGCGAGCTGGGGCTCGACCTGTACAAGGTGGACCTATCGCTGGTGGTGAGCAAGTACATCGGCGAGACCGAGAAGAACCTGGGCCGGATCTTCGACGAGGCCGCGCGGAGCGGCGCGGTGCTGTTCTTCGACGAGGCCGACGCCCTGTTCGGCAAGCGGGCCGAGGTGAAGGACGCCCACGACCGCTACGCCAACATCGAGGTGGGCTACCTGCTCCAGAAGCTCGAGGAGTACCCGGGGCTGGCGGTGCTGGCAACCAACATGCGCAAGAACCTGGACGACGCCTTCGTACGCCGGCTCCAGTTCATCGTCGAGTTCCCCTTCCCGGGCCCGGCGGAGCGGCTGCGCATCTGGGAGCAGATCTGGCCGCCCGCGCTCCCGCGCGACCCGCGGCTCGACCTGGCGACGGCGGCGCGGCGCTGGGAGATCGCCGGGGGGCACATCCGCAACATCGCCCTGGCCGCCGCCCACCTGGCGGCCGCCGACGGCGGCGCGGTGACGATGGCCCACCTGAGCCACGCCGCGCGCCGCGAGTACCAGAAGATCGGCAAGGTCGTGGGCCGCCACGAGTTCGCCCCGGAGAGGTGAGGCATGGCCCGACGCACGACAGCCCCGCGCGAAGCGCTCGCGCCCACCCACGGGCCGGCGAGGCAGCCCGAGGGCGGGGCGCGCCCATCCCACACAGCGGCGCACGAGACGCGGCGGCTGCAGCGGGCGTACGGGAACCGGGGCGTCGCGCGGCTGGCCGCGCAGGCCGAGGCCTCGCCGCCGGGGCGGCCCCTGCCGGCCGGCGTGCGCACTCGCATGGAGCTCGCGTTCGGCGCCGACTTCACAGGGGTGCGGGTTCAGGTGGGGTCCGAGGCGGCGGCCCTTGGCGCGGCGGCCGCGACCCAGGGCGAGCGGCTCTACGTCCGGCCCGGGGAGTACGCGCCGGACAGCTTCGACGGCCTGGCGCTGCTCGGCCACGAGCTGGCCCACGTGATACAGCAGCGGGCCGGGCGCGTCTCCGCTGGCGCCGGCGCGATCAACAACGACGCGGGACTGGAGGCCGAGGCCGACAGGGCCGGGGTGCGGGCGGCGCGGGGCGAGGCGGCCCAGATGTCGGGCAGGGCAACCGCGGGCGGGCAGGGTGTGGGGGCGATCCAGCTGAAGAAGCGACTGAGGGACAAGGATATTGACCCCCTGGGGCCGAACAAGCAGGGGGCCGCCAGCGGCGCGATCAATCAGGTGGATCTGGTGACCTACCAGCAGCCAATTGGCACAGGCACCCGAACTGGCTTCTTCAAGCCCGATCGGGCGGGCGAAAACATCGGCGTGGCCGCCGAGAAGATTGGCATTGATCCGAACGCGCCAAAGCTCGGGCATCGCGCCGTGGCGACATCGAGGCTCGGGACTATGCTGCGCGACCAGACAGGCGCGGGGCCGGGCAGCACAATCCTCACGACCAGGTTCGCCGAGCACCGCGGCCAGAAGGGGGTTGTGGCGGAGCGAGCGCCCGGGCGACCGCTGAAAACGGGGGTTGACCGGAAAGTGACCGTATCACACCAACTCGATGAACTGCAAGGCAGCTATGGCGACCCAAAGAAATGGGGCTTCGCCGCATACGATTGGTCAGGCAAGCTCATGTACCGCAAGGGCGATGCCTCCCGCCAACTGCACGCGTCAGAAAAGCTCGTCCCGACAGGCGCGCCTGAGTTCGAAGATCCGAACGCTTTTTATCATATTGACGAACACGACTACTACCACAGGTTCGACTTCACAGATCCGAACGTTCAGCGCGGCCTGCTCGACCTCCAGCTTATGGACGCCATCACCGGGCAGGTTGATCGCCATAGCAGCAACATCTTCATTGACGACTACGGCAACGTCAGGGGCATTGACGACGATGCATCCTTTGGCGCGGCTATCAGCGACCCCAGAGAGTTGACCAAGGAGTTCGACAAGGTTTGGGAGAGCCACAACAAGGGCCTACCGCCCCTGGTCGACCACCAGAGCGCACAGATGGTCCTGAGTCTTGACGAGCAACAACTGCGGAAGGAGCTCGAGGATCTGTTGGACAAGGCGGAGATTGAAGCGGCGGTCAGACGTTTGACGCTGGTCAAGCAGCATATTCAGCTCCTGTACGCCCACGGCCGCGTAGTGGGCGGCGGAACCGTGAACGGCGTGGCCAACCCCGCCGCCTGGGACAGAACCACCTACGATCTGGCGATGATGGCGGGGCCAGATGCAAGCTACCTGGCGCACGCAGCGCAGCGCTACCAGGAGGAAGCCGCGAGGGGCTGGCAGTACGCTGAAGGGCCGGCCCTGCCGCTGCCCTTACCACCGGCACCCCTGATCGTACCTGGCCAGGGGCCACTCCCGCTGCCGCAGAACGTGCCGCCGCCGCCGTCACTCGTGCCGCCGCAGAACCCGCCGCCCCAGGCCCTGAACCTGCCACCGCCGTTTGTGC